>CAXNHQ010000093.1:0-4275 GCA_964202285.1 Rhodoluna sp.
AAATGTCCGGCTTCCTGCAGTGCCTGCGCGATTGCAATTCCGGTGACGGTTGAGCCAATCACGCCAATGGAAAGTCTTCCCTGTTTCATGTGCTGACCGCCTGATCTGTCGGATCGGAGTCATCGGGTAATCGGCAAATGTGTTCGGCGGCTACCGATGAGGAGATAAGAACCAGGCTTGCAACAACTCCGGCTCCATTTTGTATAAGTGCAGAGCCAGCCGTTACCGGAGAGATAAGTTGTGAAGTCACGGCACCAATGTGCCAGCCGAGAAAAATTGACCCGGAAATAGAACTCGCCTTTGAAAGAAGTAGGACCCGGACCGCGTAAAAAGGATCGACTCTCTTGGGAGCCGGTTTCTTTTTAAGTGCGTTTTTGTAATTCCAAATTGGGAGCGAAAGGGAAAGTACTACAAGCGCAATTGCCACGAGTGTTATTAGAAGATTCACTGGGGAAACTGGCAATGGGTTGCCATTTGCCACCAGCAACCGAACTGCAAAAAATGAAACTACTGACGTGAGTGAAGCTACAAGTGCCAAAGTAGAAATCTTGGTTGACTTCATGTTTCTAACCTGAGATTTTGTGGCAATTGTTCCAGTAAGACGGAAACCTTACCTTTGCCTGGTAAGAACGCGTCCGGGTCCATTTGTGACCAAGGTAGTAAGACGAAATCTCGCTCGTGGGCTCTTGGGTGCGGCAGGGTTAGCTTCTTTGATGAAAAAATCTTGTCTTCGTAGCTGACTATGTCGATATCGAGTTTCCGTGACTCCCAGCGTTTGATACGTTCTCGGCCATGTAGTTTTTCAATCTGCGCAATTTTCTTTAGAAGCCCCCTGGGGCTGTGTTTTGTTGCAATCTTTAGAACACCGTTTAAATACTGCGGTTTGGAATCATCTGGCCCAGCTTCAGTAATTGCTACCGATTCAACAAGTGGGGATTGATCCAATACTCGGATTTTCTTGTCGAGACCTAGCTGCTCAACAGCTGACTCCAAAATCTGCTTCCTGTCTCCAAGGTTTGAGCCAAGAGCTAAGACAACTATTTTCCAGCTGCCGATCAAGATTGCCTCTTTGCTTTGGCGGTTACGGAGATGGTGTCAAAGTAGAGCTCAATTGGCGCATCAGGTTTTGAAACGGTAATTTTCACCTTCTTGGCCCAGGGGCTTGCGGCAAAAAGTACTTCGTTGGCTAGTCGCTGAGAAAGAGTTTCGAGCAAGTTCACCGGGTTCGAGTTGACGTTTGAAGCAATTAGCTGAGCAATCTCGGCATAGCTTGCTGTGTTTGAAATGTCGTCTGTCGCAGCGGCTCTTTCGTCATCGATCCAAATCGAGGCATCAATAACAAAGTATTGGCCCTCTGACCGTTCGTGTTCTAGAACCCCGTGGTGTCCAAACACTCGAAGGCCCTTGATTTGAATTTTCTGCGTCATTGCTTAACTCTGCCCGCCAGTATCTTCGTTTGCAACTGCAAGGGCTTCGACTACCTTTATGGCATCGGCTGTTGTGCTGACATTGTGAACCCTAACCCCCCACAGCTTGCGCTGGAGCAATAGAGCGGTCAAAACAGCAGTTGCCAGGTCCCTTCTTTGGTTACTTACCTCTGCTGAGTTTTCTGGGTCTAAAGCGCCTGCAATAAACCGTTTTCTGGAAGCTCCAACCAAGATTGGTAGCTCTAGTTTTTCCAGCTCGTCGAGTCTGGCAACCAGATGCCAGTTTTGGGTTATGTCCTTGGCAAATCCCAAACCAGGATCCACAATCAAACGATCTCTGGAAATTCCCGCTTCGATGGCTTTAGCAACACGCTGCTTAAGCTCGTTTGCAACATCTATGGCAACCGACTCGTAGTTATTGAGTGAGTCCATTGTGGAACTAAAGCCTCGCCAGTGACTTATTACATACTTGCAATCCAAATCCTTTAGGGCTTGGAACATTTGATCATCTGCTAGGCCACCAGAAACATCATTAACAATGCTTGCTCCTGCCGAGACAGCCAGTCTTGCAGTATCAGCGTTCATGGTGTCGATGCTAATTTGGGCGGAGCTTGCGATGAATTCAGGGTTCGCTGCGAGAGTTTCTATCACCGGAATTACTCTTGCTTGCTCGTCTTCAACTTTTACCCGAAGGGCGCCTGGCTTAGTTGACTCCCCTCCCAAATCAACAACATTGGCTCCTTGAGCTACCAACTCCAAGGCGTGAGCTAGCGCTTGATTCGGATCAAGAAAGTTTCCTCCGTCAGAGAAAGAGTCTGGGGTGATGTTTACTACACCCATAATCAGTGGTCGGAAAAATGCCATCAAATACTCATTTGGAAATTAGCGCCATGATTTCTTGCCTGTCTGCGGCCTGGCTGTATTGACCGAGCGCCTTGACCGTAACTGTATTGGCCTCTGGTTGCCTTGCTCCTCGAGATGCTACGCAGTGGTGCCTTGCTTCAATAACGACAATTACTCCCTTGGCTTCCAAGCCAAGTTCAATAGCTTCTGCGATTTGCGCAGTTAGGTTCTCTTGAAGTTGCGGTCTGGATGCAAGTACCTCAACAAGTTTTGGTATCCGGCCCAGTCCAACGACCCGGTCATTGGGTAAGTAGGCAACGTGTGCCACACCGGTAAATGGCAGTAAGTGGTGTTCGCAAATTGATACCAACTCGATATCTTTGAGTATCACGGCATTATTTTGATCTGCGGGAAAAGCGTCCTGCAAAATACTTTGTGGATCAACACCCACACCTTTGAAAAATTCTTGATAAGCGTCAGCGAATTTTTCTGGGGTAGCTTTTAGCTCAGAGCGATTGGGGTCTTCGCCAATTGCGGTGAGTAGCTCAGTCACCGCCGCTTTTATGCGATCTAGGTCAACCAATTATTTCTTCTTGACTACCCGAGTGGTCTTTTTTCCAGCGGCCCTGGATAAGGCTTTGGTCTTTGGTTTGCCGGGCTTAGTCGATTTTGCCGTTTTACTCTCAGCCGCTTCAGCTTTTTTCTTCGCTGCTACTTTCGCTGTAGTGGAGCCCTTGGACGGAATTGGAATAGGGCCCTTCTTGGATCCAGGTCTTGAAAGCTTGGAAAGCCAAGGCTTTCTCTTGGGAGACTTCTTTATCCCTTTAAATATTCTTGCGATGTCGTCTTGATTAAGGGTTTCTTTTTCCATCAATTCTTTGGCCATAGCGTCAAGGGCTTTACGGTTTGCGTTTAGGGCCTTGTATGCCTCATCGTGAGCGGCATCTAATATCTTGCGAATCTCCAAATCAATTTGGTGGGCCACTTCATCTGAGTACTCTCGCTGTTGAGCCATGTCTCGTCCGATAAATACCTCTGCACCGCCGCCATACGAGACTGTTCCAACAGATGAGGAGAAACCAAATAGGGTAACCATCTGTCTGGCAATTTTTGTTGCTTTCTCAAAGTCATTAGAGGCACCAGTGGTTGGGTCGTGGAAGACAATTTCCTCTGCTGCTCTTCCACCAAGGGCATAGGCAATTTGATCCAGTAACTGATTTCTCGTTACCGAGTAACGATCTTCCATCGGAAGCACCATGGTGTATCCAAGAGCACGTCCCCTAGGAAGGATTGTGACTTTGGTCACAGGATCGGAGTGATTCATAGAAGCGGCAACTAGTGCGTGACCCGCTTCGTGATAAGCAGTGTTAAGTCGCTCTTCGTCTTTCATGAGACGAGATTTTTTCTGAGGTCCACCGATTACTCGATCAATTGCTTCGTCAATAATTTCCGAAGTGATGGTCTTTAAGTTTTCTCGAGCTGACAGCAAAGCGGCCTCGTTGAGCACGTTTGCCAAATCCGCTCCAGTAAAGCCAGGGGTTCGTCTCGCAATTAGTGCAAGATCCACATCTTCTGCGATTGGCTTGTTCTTGGAATGCACTCTTAGAATTTGCTCTCGACCGGCAAGATCTGGCGCACCTACTCCAATTTGGCGATCGAATCTTCCAGGTCGCAATAAGGCAGGGTCCAAAACATCAGGGCGGTTAGTCGCGGCGATCAAAATCACGTTGGTATCGGAGTCGAAGCCGTCCATTTCAACCAGTAGCTGGTTCAAAGTTTGCTCGCGCTCATCGTTACCGCCACCGATTCCCGCTCCACGCTGGCGACCAACCGCGTCAATTTCGTCAACAAAGATTATTGCCGGGGAGGCCTGTTTAGCTTGCTCGAAAAGATCGCGAACTCTGGAGGCACCAACACCAACAAACATCTCCACAAAATCTGAACCAGAGATGGAGAAGAAAGGCACGCCGGCTTCACCTGCGACAGCTTTGGCAACTAGTGTTTT
>CAXNHQ010000094.1:0-4227 GCA_964202285.1 Rhodoluna sp.
CGCAACAGACGTGGTGCGTCTCGAGGGGGAGGCTGTGGTTGAAGAACTCGCACGAATGCTGTCTGGACTTAGTGAATCTGAAAGCGGAAAGACTCACGCCAAGGAGCTTCTCGAACTTGCAAAATCTTCCATCTAGAGATTTTTTGCGTGTCGAATTGCTGGGCTTGAGACTAGCGGGCAAAAGCGAGTAAACTAAAATTCCATGGTAGAAACTGTGGATCCGGGGCGTACAAGACACATATTCGTCTCCGGCGGGGTTGCCTCCTCTCTTGGAAAAGGCCTCACAGCAGCCAGTTTAGGAAATCTCCTTAGAGCGCGCGGTCTTCGAGTCGTGATGCAAAAGCTTGATCCTTATCTAAACGTCGATCCAGGAACCATGAATCCGTTTCAACACGGTGAGGTTTTTGTCACAGAAGACGGTACCGAAACAGATCTAGATATCGGGCATTACGAGAGATTTCTTGACATCAATTTGTCTAAAGCTGCAAACGTCACTACCGGTCAGATCTACTCAACCGTTATTGCTAAAGAGCGTAGAGGCGAGTATTTAGGGGACACCGTCCAAGTTATCCCTCACATCACGGACGAAATCAAACGTCGCATGCGGCTGCAGGCAAACGAAGAGCCCATTCCAGATGTCATCATTACTGAAATTGGTGGCACCGTAGGTGACATTGAATCACAACCGTTTTTGGAAGCCGCAAGACAAATCCGGCACGATGTTGGCCGCGACAATGTCTTTTTTGTTCATGTCTCGTTGGTGCCATACCTTGGTCCATCAGGAGAGCTAAAGACCAAGCCCACTCAGCACTCGGTTGCGATGCTTCGATCCATCGGTATCCAGCCAGATGCCATAGTTTGCCGCTCGGACCGGACTTTGCCCGAGTCCATCAAGAAAAAAATCGCCCTAATGTGTGACGTGGATATCAGAGCTGTTGTTAATGCCGCTGATGCCCCAAGCATTTACGCTATCCCGACCGTATTAGATGATGAGGGCCTAGATAGCTACATCATCAATTCCTTAGGCCTAAAAGCTGGCGAAATTGACTGGAGTCGCTGGAGCTCAGTTCTTAGTGCCGTAAATGAACCAAAGCATGAGGTAACCATTGCCCTGGTTGGCAAATACATTGAGCTGCCAGATGCGTATCTTTCCGTCACCGAAGCCCTTAGGGCAGGTGGCTTCGCCCATCAAACCAAGGTCAACATACGGTGGGTGGCATCGGATCTTTGTGAGACCGAAGAAGGAGCCGCAGCCGCGCTTTCAGATGTTGATGGGATCTGTGTTCCCGGTGGATTTGGGGTTCGAGGTATTGAAGGAAAGCTGGGAGCGCTAAAGTTTGCTCGCGAGAACAAGATTCCAACTCTTGGACTATGTCTTGGGCTACAGTGCATGGTGATTGAGTTTGCAAGAAACGTTCTTGGCTTAGCCGAAGCGTCGTCAACCGAGTTTGATCCAAAAGCCAAGCACCCAGTTATTGCCACGATGGCGGAACAAATTGACATTCTTGCCGCCGGCGAAATGGGCGGCACCATGCGCCTTGGTTCTTTTGAAGCAAAGCTCACCGAAGGGTCAATCGTTGCAGAGGTATACGGAGGCACTCAGGCAACTGAGCGTCACCGTCATCGCTACGAAGTAAACAACTCATACAGAGATCAGCTAACAGCTGGCGGAATGATTATTTCTGGAACATCCCCGGACGGTTCCCTGGTTGAGTTTGTTGAGCTTTCCAGAAAAGATCACCCATATTTTGTTGCAACTCAAGCGCATCCTGAGTTTAAGTCAAGGCCAAACAGAGCGCACCCACTATTTGTTGGGCTAGTCCAGGCAAGTCTTGAGCGCCAAGAGTCCAACCGACTCTTTGAGGTTAAGGATGCCTAACGACCAGCCAGTCGAGATTGCTTCACTTACCAAGACTGTGATACATAAAGGCATGGTCTGGGATTTGGTTTCAGAGACTTTTGAGTTCAACGGACAGCTGCTCACTAGAGAGTATGTCGATCACACGGGAGCAGTAGCTGTGTTGGCGTTAAATGAAAGAGAAGAGCTGCTTCTAATGAAGCAGTACCGACGCCCTGTTGGGAAGTTTTTGATTGAGCTACCTGCTGGGCTCTTAGATGTTCCTGGAGAATCCGAATTAGATTGCGCGAAACGTGAACTTGCCGAAGAGGCCGGTTTGGAAGCTGCAAGCTGGCGAGAGCTTCTTAGCTTCCACACCACCCCCGGCGGTAACACTGAAGCAATTAGTATTTTTGTGGCCAAAGAGCTCAGTTCATCAAAAATGGATTTTCAAGCAGTTGGCGAAGAGGCCGATATGCCAAAGTCCTGGGTGCCAATTGACGAGGCGGTCAAGCTGGTGCTTTCTGGCAAAATCATGAGCCCGAGTGCTGTTGTTGGAATCATGGCGTACCAGCTAAGTAAAGAAGCCACAGCAACAAGCAAATGAAGACCCTCGCCCAGCTCGTTGATGATTACCTTCGACACCTGAGCATCGAGCGCGGACTGTCAAAAAACACAATTGCGGCTTACAGGCGGGACCTAAATTCCTACCTTGGTTACCTCGAAAAGCAACGCGTCCATGATGCTTCCTCCATCACCGAAAGCGAAATCACGGGATACCTAACTGCCATTTCAGAATCAGGAATTCTTTCGGCCAACTCGGTAGCAAGAATGCTGGCTGGGGTTAGGGGATTGCACAGGTTCTGGCTGTTTGAATCCATAACTGACGGCGACCCAAGCTCAATGGTCAAGCCCCCAAAGCTACCAAAGCGCTTACCTAAGGCGATAACAATTTCGGAAATAGAAAAGCTTATTGAAGCCTCGGGTCCGGACCCAAAAAAGCTCGAGGATGGCGAACCTGATCTAGCAAGGGTGCGAGATCGAGCCATCCTGGAACTGCTTTACGCGACCGGTGCAAGAATTAGCGAGCTAACAGCACTGAATCTTGATGACCTAGTCGACCCAACAATGGTGCGGCTTTTTGGAAAAGGGTCCAAAGAGCGCATCGTTCCAGTTGGAAGCTACGCTCAAAGCGCTCTTGAGGTCTACCTGATTCGAGCTAGGCCAGTGCTGGTAAAAAAAGGCAAGGGGACTCCGGCAGTTTTCCTAAACCAACGCGGCGGCAGACTTTCCAGGCAATCTGCATGGCAGATTATTAGTGACGCCGCTGACGCTGCAAAGATTTCATCCGAGGTTTCCCCGCATACCCTTAGGCACTCGTTCGCGACCCATCTTTTAGAAGGGGGAGCGGATGTTCGAGTGGTGCAGGAACTTCTGGGTCACTCTTCGGTTGCCACCACGCAGATTTATACTCTTGTCACGGTCGATGCCCTGCGTGAGGTTTACGCAACCAGCCATCCAAGGGCCAGGAAATAGGGGTAGCTTCGGGCGGGTAGGCTATTAGCTCGGGAGGATTCATGGCACAGCGACCAGCTAAAAGGCCGGTTTTTGACATCCCCGCTCCGTTGAAAAGTCACGGTCCCGCAAGAATCATTGCGATGTGTAATCAAAAAGGCGGAGTGGGTAAAACCACCACCGCGATCAACCTAGCCTCTGCTTTGGCAGGTTATGGCCGCAAAGTTTTGGTTGTTGATTTCGACCCCCAGGGTGCGCTTTCGGCGGGTTTAGGTGTTGTGGCGCACGATATCAAAACCATTTACGACCTTATGGTCGAAAAAGACCTCAAGGTTCAAGATGTTATCTTGCCAACTGGCGTAAAGAACCTAGACGTAATCCCAGCAAACATTGACCTTTCAGCCGCTGAGGTTCAGCTAGTCAACGAAGTTGCCAGAGAGCAGATTCTTGCTCGGGTACTGCGTCCAGTAACAGATAACTATGACGTAATCATTATTGACTGTCAGCCATCGCTTGGATTGTTGACCGTCAATGCCCTCACAGCAGCTCACGGAGTTCTGATTCCACTTAACTGTGAATTCTTCGCACTTCGTGGTGTGGCGTTACTTATCGAAACCATCGAAAAGGTTCGCGATCGGTTGAATCCAGCCATCAAGCTAGATGGCATATTGGCAACCATGTATGACCCAAGGACTCTGCACGCCAGGGAGGTAGTCGAAAGGCTATACGAAGCCTTTGGCGACCAGGTCTTTGACACAATTGTTCACCGCACCGTGAAGTTTCCAGATGCCACAATCGCGGCAGTTCCCATAACCGAGTTTGCTCCAGCTTCGGATGCCGCAGAGTATTACCGCACGGTTGCAAGAGAGTTAGTG
>CAXNHQ010000095.1:0-4221 GCA_964202285.1 Rhodoluna sp.
CATCAAGAAAAACTAGGTCAAGCTCTGGTGCACTGACCAGACTCGCGGGTTCTGCGGGTATGTATCTAACCCGATGACTCAGAAGCGAGAGGGCAGGCAGGGCAACTTGTTCTGACGCTGAGGTCAAAACCAGTAGCTGTGCCATCTCACACCTCAAATCTTTGTGCCAAGTTTAGCCCGCACGGCAGGTGGCTAAGGCATGATTGAGATATGTCCAAACAGTGGGGTCAAATCCTAAGCATCTGGGTAATTGTTGCCGTGCTTGCTGTTTGGGCAATCGCATCCCAGGTGGCCCTCACGGCTCCAGAGTGGTTTGGCACGATCCTTGCTGGCTCGGTTGCTTTGGTCTCGCTGTACCACCTGTTTCGGGCCAAGCCTGAGGGCATTGTTCGCAAGCTTGTCTACGTGGGAGGCGGAAGCTATCTGATCCTGGCCATCGCTACTGCCTACGTGTTTTTGGCAAGTTAGACTAGAAGCATGCTTGCACTTGAAATCTTTTTCACTGGCCTTTTGGTTTTGGCAGCTTTGGCCATAGGTTCGATTTCTATTTTGGTTCTATACAAATTATTTAAAGGACAAAAATAGTTGTTGGTTGTGCCAGAGGGCTTACCCCTGGAACTAACCCCCTTCGCATTCCTGGTAGGAAAGTGGTCCGGTTCAGGAGTCATTTCCTACACTCACAACGCTGACAAAGCCGACCAGGAATTTACTCAATCTGTGGAGTTTTCCTACGACAATCAATCGGTCTTGGGCTATGTCTCAAAATCCACACTGAGCGATGGAACTTCACTACCAACTGAGGTTGGCTTTTGGCGACTAGCAAAGACTCCAGAGTCTTCCGATCACGGGCCAGGACTTCTTCCAGGAACTGGAGCTAAATCGATTACCACCCACGAGCAACTCGAGACTCTTCGGAACAAAGATGGCGGCTTTGACATTGAAGTATCGATTTTGCATCCGAGTGGCATTAGCGAGCTATACATCGGTCAAATCAAAGGCGCTCGAGTGGATCTTGCAACCGATGCGGTTTTGAGATCACAGTCATCGAAAGACTATCGAGCAGCAACTCGCATGTTTGGCCTTGTCGAAGGTGCGCTGCTATGGGTCTGGGATATTGCAGCCCTTGGAAACCCAATGGCCTCCCACGCTTCAGCCAGACTCGAAAGGGCAAAATAGTTGCAAGTAAAACAGCACTACGGTAATCCAATGATCGAGCAGCGCAGTCTGTTCGAAGGTGATTCGGTGTGCCTAATGGATCCAGCAGGAATTATCTGCGTTTCTGGTGTTGATCGATTGACTTGGCTACATTCCCTACTCAGTCAAAACCTCAAGAACCTAAAACCTGGCGAATCCGCCGAAGCATTGCTACTTGACCCGCAGGGTCACATCGAACAACTGATCAATATTATTGATGATGGCGAATCTAGTTGGTTGATGGTAAATCAGGAAAACACCGAAGCACTTCTTTCCTGGCTTAGCAAGATGGTGTTTCGAATGAAAGTTGGTCTTACAGATCGATCTACTGATTTTGCTCTTGTGGGGGCAACCAAGCCAAAGCCTGAGCTAGCTTTTGTTTCTAATTCTCAACCGCTGGTTTGGAAGGACGGATGGCCAGGAGTAACTACCGGCGGTTATCGATACTCGACTAGGGAAGTTAAGTACTCATGGTTCGAGCATCTTGTTGAAGCGAGCCAGCTAGATAACTTATTGTCTCAGGCCAGCCTTGCTGGAACCATGGCTGCTGATGCACTTCGTGTAGCTGCAGGACGCCCGCTTGCCGCATCAGAAATTGACGAAAAGTCACTGCCACATGAGTTGGATTTGCTATCAACCGCTGTGCACTTATCTAAGGGTTGTTATCGAGGTCAAGAATCAGTAGCCAAAGTTCACAACCTAGGTCATCCTCCAAGAAGACTTACCTTCTTACACCTGGATGGCTCGGAGCATTCGCTACCCGATGTTGGCGACGAGGTTCGAGTGTCTGGTGAAGACAAAGTTGTTGGAAAGGTAACCTCAGCAGCGCAGCACTTTGAAATGGGACCGATTGCCTTGGCGGTTGTTTCCCGTTCGGTCGCTGAGGATGCCTCCCTGGGAGTTAGCTCCAGCGGGGGATTAATTGCGGCCACTCAGGAGATCATTGTTCCGCAGTCAGCTGGCAAGGTAGTTGAGGTTCCCAAACTTCCTCGCCTCAAACTAGGTGGCGCAAGCAAAGCGCCTAAACTTGGAGAATAATGACTACTCAACTCACGCTCATACTTCTTCGCCACGGTAACAGCACCTGGAATCAGAAGAACTTATTCACTGGTTGGGTAGATGTTGATCTCAGTGACCAGGGCAGGCAAGAAGCCAAGAGGGCAGGAGAGCTATTGGCCGAATCTGGCCTTGAGCCAGACCTTCTTTATACCTCTTTACTAAAGCGGGCCATCAACACTGCAAACATTGCATTGGATACCGCGGACCGCGGCTGGATTGATGTTAAGCGCTCCTGGAGACTAAATGAGCGTCACTACGGAGCTCTGCAGGGCAAAGACAAAGCTCAGACTTTGGAGACTTATGGCCCTGAACAATTCCAGCTATGGCGCAGAAGCTTTGATGTTCCACCACCGCCAATAGAGGACGGGGACCAGTATTCGCAAGCAGGCGATAAGCGTTACCAAAGTCTAGGTAGCGATCTTCCTCGCACCGAGTGCCTGAAAGACGTTTTGGTTAGATTCCTTCCAATCTGGGAAGAAATCAAATCAGACCTAAGTTCAGGAAAGACAGTGTTGGTTACCGCTCACGGAAACTCGCTACGGGCATTTGTGAAGTTACTTGATGGGGTTTCCGATGAGGACATCGCGGAGCTAAACATCCCAACCGGTATGCCTTTGGTTTACAAACTGAGTGCTGATTTCGAGCCAGTTGTTAAAGGCGGAGAATATCTAGATCCTGCCGCTGCAGCAGCTGGACAAGCAGCCGTTGCCAATCAAGGCAAAAAGTAAAGAACTATTCGGTCTCGTGCCACTCACCGGTGGTTAGGTAAGTTACCTTGCTGGAAATCTCAACCACGTGGTCAGCAAAACGCTCGAAGTAGCGGCTTGCCAATGTCACGTCAACTGTAAACATTGCATTTTCTTTCCAGCTGTCTGATAGGACAACTTCAAAGACGCTGCGGTGCAATTCGTCAACTCTTTCGTCTTCAGCTTGAATAGCTCTAGCCAGATCGACGTCTGCATTCTGCAGAACCTCTGTAAGTTTCTTTGCTAGCTGTATATCCAGTGCGCTCATCTCTTCGAAAGTCTTCCTTAGAGAGTCAGGAACAGCAGAACCCGGAAAGCGGTAACGGGCTATGGAAGCTAGATGGCAGGCCAGAGCCCCCATGCGCTCTAAGCTTGCGCTGATGCGCAGAGCAGACACCAAAACTCTCAGGTCTCTGGCTACGGGGGACTGGCGGGCCAAGATCTTGATGACAAGTTCATCCAGAGCCAGAGCTTTATCCTCATTAGCGTCCGAAATCTCAAGGGCCTGATCGGCCTGGGAAACGTTGTTGGTTAGGAAAGCGTCTGTGGCTTTTTCAAGGATTGTGACTACGGAACGAGAAATGTCGACCAGGCGCTCCTGAACCTCGAGCAGTTCACTTTGGAATACCTCGCGCATCGATATTTCCCTTCTTTGATTTACTTAGTGAATATCCCACCCGTTGGTTAACGGGAGCCAAATAAACACCAAACCTAGTTCAAAATTACCTCTATTTTCGAGGTTTTTGGCACTTTGAGCGCTTTCGCGGGTCATATGGTTAACAATGTGAACACATTGGGTCTTGCGGCAATCATTCTCGGCGGTGTGCTGATTCTGATTCTTGGAGCTGCGCTTGGCTGGATCGTTAGCAAGCGTTCGTCAAAGTCCAGTGAATCGAAGCTATCCATTCCAGATCTCGTTGCGGAAGTTCTGGAGCTAATGGGTTCCGTAGGAATTGTCGTCGAAGGATCAAACAAGGTAGTTGGGACGAACAGTTGGGCTGAATCTTACGGCCTGGTCTCCCGGGGATTGCTTGTTCACGGTGAGCTGATTGAACTTACTCAACGCGCCAAGTCTGGATCAGAAATTGAATCCTTCGAAGGAATCTTGCGAGTGGGCCTAGCTAAGGAAAAAGTCTCCGTAGCAGCAAAGGCGAAGTTGGTTGAGGGCGACTACGTTGTATTGGTTCTAGAGGATCGAGGCAGCGACATTCGACTAGACAAA
>CAXNHQ010000096.1:0-4181 GCA_964202285.1 Rhodoluna sp.
GCCCCACCGATTGCAAGCACCTTGCCTGTTAGAATGGGCAAGTTCAAGGGCCTCTAGCTCAGTTGGTTAGAGCAACGGACTTTTAATCCGTGGGTCGTCGGTTCGATCCCGACGGGGCCTACTCGTAACAACTCCCAGAAACCCAAGATGGCTTTCCCACAAATATTGGGCTGTCTCCAAATAAATAGACTTTAGGGATGCAATACCCACTGCTGACGGAGCGTCTGAGCATCCGACCTTTAGTTTTTGCAGATTTGGATTCATTTGTCGGTTACAGACAAGATCCCTCAATCGCTCGATTCCAGAGCTGGGAGCCCACCTATTCCGAGCATGAAGCTCGCGAGCTAATTGAATCTCAAGCCGGGGTGTTCCTTCCGGATAAAGGACAGTGGCTGCAGCTCGGACTTCATGATCTAGTCAGCGATGAGCTCGTGGGAGATTTGGCTCTTAACTCAGTAGTCGAAGGCGAGGGAATCTTTGAATTGGGTTTCACAATCGCGAAACGGCATCAAGGCCAGGGGTTCGCGAAGGAAGCCGCAGCAATGTTGATTACTTACTTAGTTGCCGAAGTTGGTGCGACAAAATTTGTCGCCAACACCGACAGGCGGAATGCGGCATCCATCGCGGTACTTTTGGCACTTGGGTTCCGGCGTGATCCTTCTCGAACTTGGGAAGAAAACTTCAAGAACGAAGATGTAATCATGGATTACTTCGAGACTGGGTTACTGGGCCAGGGCTCGATAAACACCTAAGTGGCGGCAATAACTCCTAGGAGTTCTTTTTGCTCGCTGCCTTCGCCTGCTTTTCGAGACGCTTTTCTTTTAAGTTCTTAGCAGGTGCCTTTTTGTTGTTCTTTTGCGGTTTCTGTTCTTTCTGAGCCATTTGTTCCTCTTTCTGTAGCTACTTGAGTAGTTTAAGCTATCGGATCTTGTTTTTTCTTTTGTCCGATGTAAATAACAATAACGACCACCGAGACGTAAAGTGCTTGGCTAACGGCAACCACCCGTTCCCATACTCCAACGTTTGTGGTATCTGGGTCCGTCCAACTACTTAGAAACCACAGCGCTAAGGCGGTTTGGAGAGCTGTGCCGATGATGGCAGCCGGTGGCCTAAGAATCCAAGGCGCGTCCTTTCGGGTTCGCATCGCAAATAGGTGCCACCCGGCGGAGAGAACAAAGGAGGAGATTGCAAAGATTCGGTGCCAAATCGAGTACCCAATAAGAGGTGTCGGAAAGATAGTTAGTCCGAAGGTGCAAATAGCAGCCAGGAACAAGGCAATCCTTCCAGGCATCGCAAAAGTTCTTGCGTAGATGGCCGCAATTAGGGTCAGCACGCCCCCAAGGACAAAGAAGCTGGACATGACTAACTGGACCGGTGATTCGTTTGCCGCGAGATCGCTTATGGTCTGTCGAACCGGGTCATAGCCAACCCAAAGTGCCCCAGCGATACTCCAGCCAAGCACGGACTGAATCGGACCGATGATGGCTGCTATAAATGCTGGTTTCTCAATTGGTTTCATGAGGTGAGCTTACTCACTTTCGATTTGGGGGCCTAGAATTCAATCGAGCATGCCCTTCAAATTCAAAGGTGGTGGAGAATGTCAGAACTAGAGCTATCGCTAGCCGAAGCCGCCGAAAAGGGCAATGTTAAGGTCCTAACTTCCATCTTGGAACTCATGGCTCCTCACGAAATCGCTGAGGAGCTCAACCGACTCGATTCCGTCGAGAGCACCCTGGTCTGGCGCCTGCTACCCAAAGATGAAGCACTTGAAGTGTTTGAAGAACTGGACGTTTCTAATCAACAGCAGATTCTCTCTGGAATAAGAGGTCTGGCATTTAGAGACCTGCTCGAAAGCATGGACCCAGACGATAGAGCCAGGCTCTTGGGTGAAGCTCCAGCCAGTTTCGTCAAGAAAGTTCTCGAGGGCCTAAGCCCTAAAGAGCGCAAGATGACAGCTGAGCTTTTGGGCTACCCGGAAGAAACCGTCGGGCGTTACATGTCACCTGAGGTCATTGCAGTTGCGGAGACCAGCTCCGTTGGTGAGGTTCTTGAGATTATTCGTCGTAAGGGAAATTCTGCAGAGACCGTTTCTGTTCTTGCGGTTGTTGACAAGCAACGAAAATTCATTGGTTCGGTGGATCTAACCGATGTTGTCATGGCAGACACAGACTCCACAATTAGCAAAATCGCAGATCCTGATGCCTCTACAGCATTAGTAACCGACGATGCTGAAGCAGCTGCGAGACTACTGCAGGACACCAACGACCTAGCTCTGATGGTTTTAGATACCGAACAGCGGGTTGTTGGAATCTTTACAGTCGATGACGCAATCGACATTATCGAAGAAGCAAACAGCGAAGACTTCGCTCGCCAGTCGGCAGCTCTACCAAGCTCAGGTCACTACCTTTCAGGAAAGGTTTTCAATCTGGCCAGGCTCAGAATTGTCTGGTTAATGTTCTTGATTATCGCCGCCACTCTGACCGTTTCGGTGCTTCAAATCTTTGAAGGATCCCTCGAGAAATTCACAGCCTTGGCGCTATTTATGCCGATGCTGATTGGTGCCGGGGGAAACGTGGGGTCTCAGGCTGCAACCAGTGCTGTTAGGGCAATTGCACTTGGCGAGGTAAGACCAAAAGACGTTCTTCGAGTTGCTTGGAGAGAGTCAAGAGTGGGTCTGTTACTTGGCCTAGGGCTTGGGTTAGTCGGTTTTGCCGCAGGTTGGTTTGCCGCAAGCTGGCAGGTTGGAGTGACCGTTGCCCTTGCGATTGTTGTTGTGTGCATGTGGGCGGCAACTGTTGGAGCAGTTCTGCCTTTGGGTGCTCAGGCTCTAAAGATTGATCCTGCTGTTATCTCTGCCCCCATGGTTACAACCTTGGTAGACGCGACCGGACTGGTTATTTACTTTTTGATTGCAGGAGTCGTCCTGGGCCTTTAGCTCCCAAGTAAAGCTACTAAATCCAACGTGAGGCTTGATACTCAGCAAAGACTTTTCTTACAGTCCCTGATCTACCTCGAATAACTATGGACTCGGTAAAGATCATGTCGCCTTTTTTCTTCACGCCAGATAGCAAAGCCCCATCTGTGACACCGGTAGCAACAAAGAAGGTGTTATCCGAAGAGACCATCTCATTCATTTCATATACGTAGTCAAATTTGAGGCCTGCTTCTAAACCGCGTTCTCTTTCGAAATCTTCACGTGGAGCCAAGATCCCCTGCATGAATCCCCCTAGGGCCCGAATCCCGCACGCCGTCACGATTCCCTCAGGAGATCCCCCAACGCCTGCGCAAATATCGATTCTCGAATCGCCACGAGCTGCCTGTATGCCTCCAGCGACGTCACCATCTAGAAGTAACCTGGTCGCCGCACCGGTGTCCCTGATTTGCTGAATAATGTCACCGTTGTATTCGCGGTCTAAAACAGCAACTACCATCTCGTCGACTGCTTTGCCTGCGGCCTTGGCGTAGGCTCTGATGTTTTCGCCTATTGGAAGACGTATGTCGCAAACGCCCACTCCGGCAGGGCCAGTCACAAGCTTGTTCATTTTGTAGACTGCTGAGGCATCAAGCATCGAACCTCGGTCGGCTACGGCAATCACTGATATGGCATTGTTTCGACCGGCGGCAGTAAGGGAAGTTCCATCGATGGGGTCTACTGCTATATCCACCTTGGGGCCCTGGCCATTTCCCACCAGTTCGCCATTGAACAGCATCGGGGCATTGTCTTTCTCCCCCTCACCAATAACCACGAGGCCCTCGAAGTTCACGGTGCCGAGAAATGCCCTCATGGCATCTACGGCTGCGCCGTCGGATTCGTTCTTTTTGCCTTTACCTATAAAAGGGAAGGCCTTGATCGCAGCTGCCTCAGTGGCCCGAACCAGCTCCATGGCAAGGTTGCGATCTGGGTGCACCGTTGGGGAGTCGTTCATAAGGTCAGCTTAGCCAGCAACGAAGGGCCTGCCTGGCTTCCCGTAACTCATGTCAGCTCAGTCCCAAAAGCCCAAAACTGGCCAAATATTGGAGATTTTGGCTAAAAAACTCGTAGTTTTATGTCGAATATGGGCAGTTTTCAACCCGAGTATTTGCTGAGTGCGGTGATAAGTTGAATGTCGTGTAAGTCATGCGAAGAAGCATCGACGATGGAACTCATCAGCGATGAATCTTTGTAGGTCTTACCTCCATCA
>CAXNHQ010000097.1:0-4156 GCA_964202285.1 Rhodoluna sp.
GACAGATTATGGATCGCTTCGGGCGCAGGTGGTCAGCTATACCAACCCTGATTGGTTTGTCTTTCACGTTCTCCCTACTAACCGTTACAACCGATGAAACTACTTTTCTTGCGGTAGCGCTGCTGATGTCTCTAGCTAATGGAGTAGGCAGTGGAATCATTTTGGTAATTGGTGCTGACCTTGCCCCCAAAGGAGAGCGCAATGAATTTCTTGCAACCTATCGATTACTGGTGGATGCAGGGGTTGCGGCGACGCCAATTGTGATTGCTGGAGTCTCAGCAATTTTTGGGATTGCCTATGCGATGTTCGCGGTTTCTGGTGTGGGGATTGTTGGAGCTTTTATGGCAAATCGCTACCTTCCGCGTCGCGCCAAACCCTCAGAGCAAATTTTGCCTACCTCGGAAAACATGTAACTTACAAATATTGGATTCCAACTCGAGCAAAGACGAACCCTTGCCGTTTTTCCATCTGGTGACGATGTGTCAACAAGATTGACGTTGTCTAATCCAGTTAGCGGATTTAGGGCTAGGAAATCACGAGCAAGTTTGCCCAAGTCTTGATTCAGATCGCCTTTAGCTTTAGTTAGGACTGAGAGTGCGGTCGCTTCTGCCACTGTTGTAAGTCTTCGCTCAGTTAGGTAAAGGCTCCCTGAAGCTAGAACAATAAGTACAGTAGCTAAGCTCATCGCCGCTAACCCAATTCCAAAAAGTGCCATTGACCCTAAATCCCTGGATTCAGAGTCCATGGATTGCCCTGGCGCTAAGTGGTCCAAGCTTTACCTCAATTGTGGCTATCGAGTCTGCTTTCTTGCATTCTGGATCAGGTCGGCAGCTAAGTTCCCACTCGAGGCTTGAATAAGCTAACCCAAAATCCGAGGCCAGCTGCTTTACAACTTGCGAGGTGTTTTGCTTATCTGGCCAGAGCGTATGGGCTCTGATGGCATGTCGGGCAATTGCCTCGAGCGCAAAAGATTGATGCTGAGTGGATATTGCTGCTGTAGCAAACATTAGAACTGGAATCTGCAGTAAAACACCAAAACCAATCAAGTCGATGATTGCTGAACCGTTATCACAAGACGTTTTAGTACTGAATTTCACGAGTCGCCACCGAACTTACTGTGATTATCGAAACCTGAGGAGACACTCTCAAGGCTGCCGTAGAAACAAACTTTATTAATTCGTGTTCGCCAATTACCGAGCTGGATGCATCCACGTTCACCGTGATCACCGATCCCAAGGATGCTGCCACAAGTTGTTTGGTTCGCTGCACTCCCGTGGGTATTGCCCTATCGGCAAGTGCAGCATATCTGGCACCCTCAATGGTTGCATCGAGGAGGACACTCCTGGCATAGGACGCCAGGCTCAGAGTTATTGTCGCCACAAAGATTGCCAGCATGGGAAAAGCTACCAACACAAAATCTGTAACTGCAGAACCGCGCTGATTAGAAATTGACCACACGGTTCATCGCTTGCTGGAAAACTCCTTGCAGTGCTGGGCCAGCGAAGGACCACATAACAACCACTAATCCAGCCGTCATCAGGCTGATCAATACCCAGCCTGGGACATCTCCTGAATCGTCTCTAATTTCACTCTTGTTCATTTACTCTCCTTATTTTCTAGATAAAGCCAAAGTTCAGTAACTTTAGGCTTGGGTATATTGCAAACAAAACCGTGATTGGAAGAATCAGAAACACAAGTGGAATTAGCATTTTGGTTTCGTTTTTCCCGGCTTGACGCAGCAAGCGATTCCTAGTTTCTGATCTTGCACTTTTCCCCTGATCCTGTAGCATCTGCGACAGAGGAGTCCCCCTACTGAGAGACAGGGAAATCTTGTTTGCGAATTCCGCAAATTGTGGGTGGGGAAGAGACTCTGGAAGTTTGTTGATTTCAGTAGCTAATGCAGCTCCGAAGCTAACTGCCATCAATATCTTTTCCAATTCCTTGGAAAGCTCACCAGTTGCCCTAGATACAACCTTCTCTAGGCTTTGGAATACACCCTGCCCGGATCGAAGGCAAACTACCAAAATTTCAATAATCTCCGGCAGTTCAAAGAGGGCCTTTTCTATTTTCGAGGTGTTTTGGGATCGCAAGGTAAGTCTGATTCTCGCTAGTGACTTTGCTAACGCGAACCTTTCAGGTTTGATTGCAATTCGAGTCACACTGGTGCCTACTCGATTCACCAGACTCATCGCAGGCTTTGCCCTCGCCTGAGCCAACAGACCAGCTGTACCCAAGCCAAAGAGTATAGAAAGTAAAAACTCGAGGCTCATTTTGTGAACACCCTTTTGGGTTTTGATAAGTAGCCAAGAACCGCAACTAGTCGATAGGCAATTGCAGAAACTACTAGTCCGGTGAGCAATACCGATAAACCCTCACTGGTGTTATAGATTGCTACATTCTCAACGCGACTCGAGAGAATCGAGACGATAATCCACGGCGCAACAATTGCTAGTTTCGCGGTACCGCTGACCCAGCCTTGCTTAGACTCAAGCTCTCCCCACGTTGCTATCTCGGATCTGGTTATTTGAGTCTGGTCCTTCAACGAAGAAACGTATCCAGAACCTCCTGATGAGTGCACCACACGTATGAGCTCGACTAGTCGATCTGCCTGAAGTTGGCCGAACTCCCTCTTGAGCCAATCAAGGCAGGAATCAAAACTTTCTCCGTTATCGATTTTTTGGACTAGAGATGAAAACTGCTTTCTAACCTTAGATGGCCCAAGCTGACCAACTTCATCTAATGATTCGATTAGACCTAGTCCACTCGTTGCAGCGGACTGCAAAGATTCAAGGACTTCAGGCCAAACCTTTACTAGGCTGTCGCTTCTTCTCTTGGCGCGAATTGATAACGCTTCTACCGCCACGCCAATCACTGCAACAAAAGAAGATGCGCTCAGGCCCAGGACTCCAAAACTTACTTGAACCCAGCTGCTAATGAGCACTGCAGTAGCCACTACCAGCGCAACAAATTGCCAAGGTTCAAATCTAGCTAGACCGGCTGCCTCCAGTTGAAGCGTCAAGCTCCTCATAGCTCTACCGGGTCCACTCTTAGCGTGGATTCTGACGGGTCCCATCTCACCGATGAGATCTGCTCGATGCACCGTTTGCCATTAGCGAGCATCTCGCAGTGAACCACGAAGTCAATACATGATCCAACTGTTGGGTTTACAAATTCTGAGGATATGTTGTTGCCAGCCAGAAGTGGCAGCGTGCAAAGCTTAGAGACCGCGTCTTGAGCCGAATTGGCGTGAATCGTGCAAAGTCCTGGCAGCCCAGAGTTCAAAGCAATCAAGAGATCAAAGCTTTCTGCCTCACGAACCTCACCAACTACGATTCGTCCCGGTCTCATTCGAAGGGCTTCCTTAACCAGTCGACGCAAAGAAATCTCTCCAAGTCCTTCTAGGTTTGGTTGCCTAGTCTGCATTGCTACCCAATCAGAGCCGCTGATTCTTATCTCAAATGTTTCTTCAACAGTGATGATGCGTTCAGATTGTGCGACTTTTTCTAGCAGCGCACAAAGCAATGTTGTTTTCCCCGCTTGGGTGGCACCGGAAACCAAGATATTCTTCCCTGAGCGAATTTGTGTTGCTAGGAACTCAGCCTGCTGACTCGTGACCGAACCTAGTTTCACGAGGTCCTCCAGGCAGTAGACGCGTGCCGGGAATTTTCTGATGTTTACGCTCCAGTGGTTTCGGGTGATGTCTGGTATTACCACATGAAGCCTCGATCCGTCTTCCAAGGATGCGTCGACAAATGGTGATGAGCGATCTACTCTCCTGCCGGTATTCCGGAGCATTTTCTCAACTAACGTCGCAAGTAGCTCACGAGAAATGTTTATGTCTCGTTTTTCGTGCACTCCTGATTTGGCCAAAAATACCTCGTCGGTTGAATTGATCCATATTTCTTCTATTGCTGGATCTTCAAGAAGTGGCTGAAGTGGCCCATAGCCAGATAACCGATCCCGAACTTGGGTTCTAAGTTTGGATTCAGCAACCGCATTGTGACTGGACAAATCTTGTTCTACTGACTCATCGAAAACCAGGTCGATGGCCGAAGAGACGCCCGATTTAGTCTCAACAATATGGTTTCGGGCGCGCTCCGAGAGGCGTGATGCCAGCGTTGACAAGATACCTCCAGATCTAATTGGAGGGCTAGTT
>CAXNHQ010000098.1:0-4135 GCA_964202285.1 Rhodoluna sp.
ATGAATACAATCGACGAAGAATCCAATCGAATTTGGGTGTCGGGTTATGTGGTCAAAGAGCCAACTAGGGTCGTCTCGAACTTTCGCTCAGAGCGCTCACTCGCGTCTGAGCTAGAAGACAATTTCATTGTTGGAATCAGCGGAATAGACACTCGAGCATTAACACGGCACCTGAGGTCTCTTGGTGCAATGCGCGCAGGTATCTTTTCTGGACCTAGGTCAGAACAATCCATTGATCGTCTGCTCGAAATTGTTAGAGAGTCACCTTTGATGTCGGGTCAGTCTCTTTCTGAAGTTGTGACAACACCAGAGGCTTACGAAGTGCCTCATCTTGGCAAATTTGTGGGTCGAGTGACGATTCTTGACCTCGGAATAAAGCGATCTACTATTTCACACATGATAAACCGAGGCTTAGTTGTTACGGTACTGCCATCAAATTCCAGCCTTGATCAAGTTCTTGCATCACAGCCAGACGCGGTTTTTTACTCTAATGGCCCGGGGGATCCTGAGGCCTCTTACAGTCAAGTGCAGCTTCTTCAAGAAATTCTGAAACGTAGAATCCCGTTCTTTGGAATCTGTTTTGGGAATCAGCTGCTAGGAAGAGCCCTTGGGTTCGAAACCTACAAGTTAGCGTTTGGTCACCGTGGTATTAATCAGCCAATCCTTGAGCGAAATTCGGGACGTGTCGAAGTGACCTCCCACAATCACGGTTTTGCGGTTTCGGTTCCCGGCGGAGAGGCTGGCCAAATCGTCCAATCTCCTGCAGGGTTTGGGAGAGTTAGGGTCTCTCACTCGAATCTTAATGATGACTGCATTGAGGGTCTCGAGTGTCTCGACCTACAAGCATTCTCTGTTCAGTTTCACCCTGAGTCGGCTGCCGGTCCTCACGATTCAGCGCACTTGTTTGATCGACTGGTAGCTATGGTCACCAGAAATTTGGAGCTCACCTAATGCCGCGCAGGGAGGATCTGAAGAGCGTTCTAGTAATTGGGTCGGGACCTATAGTCATTGGACAGGCCTGCGAGTTTGACTACTCGGGAACCCAGGCTTGTCGCGTTCTTCGCCAAGAAGGCATCCGAGTGATACTTGTCAATTCAAACCCAGCTACGATCATGACGGATCCTGATTTTGCCGATGCAACATATATTGAACCAATTACTGCTCAGGTTATCGAAGCCATAATCCAGAAAGAGAAACCAGATGCCATTTTGCCAACTCTCGGAGGCCAAACAGCTCTAAACGCTGCGATGCAGCTGCACGATCTTGGAATACTCGAGAAATACAACGTTGAACTAATTGGGGCAAACGTTGCCGCCATCAGGGCGGGAGAAGATCGAAGTGAGTTCAAGCAGCTGGTCTTGGATGCAGGTGCGGATGTTGCCAAATCCGTTATTGCTCACACCGTCGAAGAGGCAAAAGCGGGAGCAAAGAGTCTTGGTTACCCAGTGGTGGTGCGTCCCTCATTTACAATGGGCGGACTTGGCTCAGGATTTGCCTATAACGAGTCAGATTTGATTCGAATCGCTGGTGCCGGCATTCAGGCAAGCCCAACCAGTGAAGTACTTCTTGAGGAATCAATTCTGGGTTGGAAGGAGTACGAGCTTGAGCTTATGAGGGACAAAAACGACAATGCCGTAGTTGTCTGCTCAATTGAGAACGTTGATCCTGTTGGTGTTCACACCGGTGACTCAATAACTGTTGCGCCAGCCCTAACTCTCACCGACCGTGAGTTCCAGAATCTAAGAGACATTGCTATTCAGATCATTCGTGCTGTTGGCGTTGATACTGGGGGCTGCAACATCCAGTTTGCGGTAAATCCACTCAATGGTCGCGTGATAGTTATCGAAATGAACCCAAGAGTTTCCAGATCATCGGCCTTGGCCTCCAAGGCAACCGGATTTCCAATAGCTAAAATCGCTGCCAAGCTCGCACTTGGCTACACCCTCGACGAGATTCCAAACGACATTACTGGCGTAACCCCGGCGAGCTTCGAGCCAACCCTCGACTATGTAGCTGTGAAGGTGCCACGGTTCGCATTCGAGAAGTTTCCGGCCGCTGATTCAACGCTCACCACCACAATGAAATCCGTTGGTGAGGCCATGGCACTTGGACGCACCTATAGCCAGGCGTTACAAAAGGCCCTTCGCTCCCTTGAAAAACGTGGCTCATCTTTTCATTGGGGTGAGAACTTCACCCCGGTAGCTGACCTTATTGAAACTGTCCGAAGACCAACAGACGGAAGGATCGTGAACGTTCAACAGGCGCTTTTGAAGGGCGCTTCCATTGATGAGTTGTTTGAGGCCACAAAGATTGACCCTTGGTTTCTCGATCAGATCGTGTTGATCAACGAGGTGGCGGCTGAGATCAAAGCAGCCAGAGATCTCACTAGCGATCTATTGGTGCATGCTAAGTCGCACGGATTCAGCGACAGTCAGATTGCGCAGCTAAGGAGACTGTCCGAGACCGATGTCAGGAACATCCGGCATGAGCTAGGTGTTCGTCCGGTTTTCAAGACCGTTGATACTTGTGCGGGAGAATTCCCCGCCCTGACCCCTTATCACTATTCAACATACGAGCAGGAAACAGAGGTTGTTCCATCAGATCGAAAGAAGATCATAATTCTTGGGTCGGGCCCTAACCGAATTGGACAGGGTGTCGAGTTTGACTATTCCTGCGTGCACGCGTGCTTCGCTTTGTCAGAGGCTGGTTACGAGACAGTTATGATCAACTGCAACCCTGAAACTGTTTCGACGGATTACGACACGTCTGATCGCCTGTACTTCGAACCGTTGACTCTTGAAGACGTGCTTGAGGTTATTCACGCGGAGTCTGGTTCGGGTGAAATTGTTGGGGTGATCGTGCAGCTAGGCGGTCAAACCGCACTTGGTCTTGCCCAAGGCCTGAAGGACGCCGGGATTCCGATTCTTGGCACAACTCCGGAAGCCCTTGACTTAGCAGAGGACCGCGGGTCCTTCTCCAAGATTCTTTCAGCCGCAGGGCTTCTATCGCCCGCCAACGGAACAGCTATCAACGAATTCGAGGCAAACACTGTGGCTGAACGCGTGGGCTATCCGGTGCTTGTTAGGCCATCGCACGTGCTTGGCGGGCGAGGCATGGAAATCGTCTTCGATCAAGAAGGAATGCACGGGTACTTCAAGAGAATTGATGGACAGGCTATTGTCGGGGTTGATCATCCGCTGCTGGTAGATCGTTTTCTGGATGATGCCATTGAGATTGACGTGGATGCCATTTATGACAGCAAGAATCTTTTTGTGGGTGGCGTTATGGAGCACATCGAGGAGGCTGGAATCCACTCGGGGGATTCTAGCTGCACCCTCCCACCAATAACTCTTAGTGACAGTCAGATAATGAGAGTTCGGGACGCGACAGACTTGATTGCAAAGGGAATCGGTGTAAAGGGCCTTCTTAACGTGCAATTCGGTCTGGCCGCTGATGTACTTTACGTGCTCGAGGCGAACCCTAGAGCTTCAAGAACCGTTCCCTTCGTATCAAAAGCCCTAGGGATTACTTTGGCCAAGGCGGCTTCGCTTGTGATGGTAGGCAAGACCATTTCTGAGCTACAAGACTCAGGGCATCTTCCCTCAACCGACGCAAGTGCTTCTCCCGCCGGATCAACGGTTTCCGTCAAAGAGGCCGTTCTTCCCTTCAAGCGCTTTGCAACCAGCGAGGGAAAGTATGTTGATTCGCTTCTAGGACCGGAGATGCGTTCCACCGGTGAAGTTATGGGAATCGATGTTGATTTCCCCAAGGCTTTCGCGAAGTCTCAAGCCGCAGCCGGAAGCGCACTTCCCACATCTGGTCGCATCTTTATATCAGTCGCCGACCGTGATAAGCCCCAGATGTTACTTCCGGTTAGAAGGCTCGAACAGCTTGGATTTGAGATCCTCGCAACGGAAGGGACAGCGAAGATCCTCCAGCGCCACGGCATCAGGGCAACACCCGTTCGTAAGCACAGCGAAGGTATTTCGGAATCACTTGGTCCTACGATTGTTGAGCTGATTACCGCTGGGCAGATTGATGTTGTTGTCAACACTCCAACTGGAGCAGCAGCACGACGTGATGGCTATGAGATTCGCGCGGCAACGACCGCTGCTGATAAACCAATTTTTACAAC
>CAXNHQ010000099.1:0-4129 GCA_964202285.1 Rhodoluna sp.
TCCCCCATGCATAAGCAAGCTGTCCTGGATGGCTATCGCGTGTTTCTTGCCAATCCGAACGTGGGAGGCAGATTTTCGGCCCTTACTGCGTTTGGTGTGGTTCCTTCGGTTCTGGCAGGTGTAGACATGCTACCAATTCTCCAAGATGCAATTTTGGCAGCTGATGCATTGTGCAGTGACGAAGCAAATAACCCAGCACTAGTACTCGGTGCGGCAATGGCAGCAACAGCATCGAGCCAAGGCGTCAGAGACAAGTTGGGAATTGTTTCCACAAGTGACGAAGTTCCAGGGTTTGGCAATTGGATGGAGCAACTAATTGCTGAATCGACAGGAAAGCACGGTTGCGGCGTCTTGCCGATAGTTCTCGAGGTTATTTCGCCGGAGCTTTTATCGCCTAGCGAAGATCTTGTCACCATCGGGCTCTTAGCTGATGCCTCAAGCGGTGGTTATGACATCAATGTTTCGGGTGGGCTTGGATCGCTTTTTTTGCTCTGGGAGGTGGCAACCGCCGTCGCGTCAAGGCTGCTTGGGGTTAATCCATTTGATCAGCCCGATGTGGAGTCCGCCAAAATCGCCTCTAGAAAGTTTCTAGACAGCAAGGCCCCGAAACAGGAGCCGCTGTTTACTGATGGGGCAATCGCGGTTTCAATAAAGAACATCGCCCTATCAAAAGATCCCACTCTAAAAGAGGCCATCGAGGCCCTGGTGCGCTCTGCGGAGCCTGATTCCTACTTCGCTATTCACGCTTACCTTGACAGGAATCGAACTGGACTGTTTCAGAAGCTACGAGACTTAATTGCTACATCATCGGGTCGACCAACAACATTTGGCTGGGGACCGAGATTTTTACACTCCACCGGCCAGTATCACAAGGGTGGACCGGCTCAAGGAATATTTATGCAGCTGATCTGCGAAGACGGAGAAGAGCTAATGATTGCTGGTCGCGACTTCGGTTTTCAGGAGCTAATGATTGCTCAGGCAGCGGGAGACGCAAACGTGCTAGCACAAAACGGGCGTCCAGTTCTTACGCTGAGATTCCAAGACCAAGATCGAGCGCTATCGCTAGTTAGCGAAGTGCTAGAAAGCATTTGATGTTTGGTTGATTTCTTGGAGCGACGCGAAGTAGTGGGTCAATTCAGGTTCGTTCAAAGAGGAACTGGTGTTTTTTGCAGAGATTCTTCAGTGATTAGGGATTCGCCCAAAGTTAGATATTCTGGAAAAACTTAAAAGTCTTGGCTTCTACATGAAGAAGCCACCTCAATGATTACTTCTTCTTAGAAATCTTTTTAACAGGCTTTTTAGCAGCTACTTTCTTTGCCGCAGGCTTGGCCTTTGGTGCGGCTTTGGCTGTCTTCTTAACAACCTTTTTCGCTAATGGCTTTTTTGCCACAGTCTTTTTTGCAACCGGTTTAGCGGCTTTCTTGGCAGCGGCCTTCACCGGCTTTACTGGCTTGGCGGGTTTCACTGGCTTGACCGCCTTGGCCGCTTTGGCTTTTTCCGCGGCAATCTTGATTGCTTGGGCTTTAGCAGCAGCTGTTCGGGCGGCCTCAACCTTAACTTGCTTCTTCGCGGCTTCTGCAAGCTTTGCGCGGCGGTCCTTAATTGAAGACAGAGCTTCGTCTAACAGGGCCTTGGCCTCGTCTGATGTTCTTCTTTCTTTGACGTAAGCGAGATGAGTCTTATATGGCTCGTGCTTTAAAATCTGTGGCGGGTTCTTTTTGTCTTGCCCTGCAGGAAGGCCGCAGTTTGGGCAGTCAATCATGTCTGGAATTTCGGCTGGGTCTACGTGGGCTGCAAACTGCGGGCTCTGGGTATGGCCGTTAATGCAGTAGTAGTGACGCTCAACCCGTTCGGATTTAAATCCCCGGTATTGCTCGCCCATGGGACCCGCGCCAACGCGCGAGCCTCTTATCGCTGATCCTCCGCTAGCCAAGGTATCCCCTAAAAGCCAAACCTGGTGAAAAGACCCAGTGCGATAACTGAGCCAACCCAAACGAGGCCCAGGATGATGGTTATTCGATTCAGGTTTCTTTCAGCAACTCCGGAGGATGACACGTTTGTAGTGACGCCGCCTCCGAACATGTCCGAAAGACCGCCACCTCTACCCTTATGAAGCAAAATCATGAGGATAAGTAGCAAGCTGGTGATCGCAAGAAGCACCTGAAGTGCGATTTGTATGGCGGCCATGGATTTACCTGTTCTATTTCGGTACTAGACGATTATAAGCTGACATGCTTCTGGAATCGGCAAATACCAGTGAACTCATCAACTACCAGGCTCGCACCGCCCACCAGAACCCCGTCAACGTCCGAAGAGGCAAGGAATCCTGCGACATTTGCACTCTTGACAGACCCGCCGTAGAGAATCCTCGTCTGCTCAGCCACTTCTGGTGAAATCAGGGCACCAATGGTTTCGCGAAGCTTCTTGGCTACTTCGGCTGCTTGCTCGTTGGTCGCTACCTTACCTGTGCCAATTGCCCAAACAGGCTCATAAGCCACGACAAAGTCACCTATGTCCTTGTGCCCTTCGAGGGCCTTGGTTAGCTGTTCGATTGGAGCAGCTGCGGCACCCTCGGCTTGGAGTTGCTCTAGAGTCTCACCAACACAGATCAAAGGTACGAGCTTGTTTTTGAAGCAGGCTGCCACCTTGCCTCGGATTAAAGCATCGTCCTCGTTGTGATGCTCGCGCCTTTCTGAGTGGCCAACTAGTACGTATTCAACATCAAGCTTCTTAAGAAATGATCCAGCCACCTCACCGGTGTATGCGCCTGAGTCATGCTTGGAGATGTCTTGTGCACCAAGACGTAACTGCAATTTGTCAGCGTCGATAAGCGTTTGAACGGTTCGAAGGTCAGTGAAGGGCGGAAACACGGCAACCTCTACTTTTTCGAAGTCGTGATCAACGTCTTTTAGAGTCCAGGCAACTTTTTGAACAAGAGCAATCGCCTGCTGATGATCTAGGTTCATCTTCCAGTTACCGGCAATAAGCGGTTTACGATCGCTCATGCGAGAACCTCCAGTCCGGGAAGGGATTTTCCCTCCAAATACTCAAGACTAGCTCCACCACCGGTCGAGATGTGTCCAAAATCGCCATCATCGAAGCCAAGAGCCCGAACTGCCGCTGCCGAATCTCCACCACCAACAACACCTAACCCTTGGATCTTGGTCAAAGCCCTAGCAACCGACCTTGTTCCTTCGCAGAATTTTTCGAACTCAAAACCCCCATGGGCCCATTCCAAAAGCAGATGTGTGAACCAGCAACAATCTGGGCAAAGTGTGCAGCACTTTCAGGACCAATGTCTAGTCCGATGGCACTAGAGCCAAGAAGAGTGTCTTCCAACGCCTCAATCGGTGCTGCGAAGTACTCTGCGTCTTTCGAGAAAGAGCTCGCCATAAGGATGTCCGTTGGCAAGACAATATTCACCCCGAGCTCTTTGGCCGTACCGATGTAGCCCTTGACTGTTTCAATCTGAGAAGTTTCTAAAAGACTCTTGCCAACTTTGTATCCAAGGGCTGCCAGGAATGTAAACACCATTCCCCCGCCAACTAGAAGGTTGTCCACCTTTGGTAATAGCGCTTTGATGACTCCAAGCTTGTCAGAAACCTTCGATCCTCCAAGAACCACTGTGTATGGCGAATCATGTGTTTGCGTAAGCCTGCTTAGCACCGAAAGCTCCTTCTCGACCAGGAGTCCAGCAACTGAGGGCAGTACCTTGGCAATTTCGAATACGCTAGCTTGCTTTCGGTGTAATACACCGAAACCGTCGCCAACATAGTAATCGGCGAGCGAAGCTAGCGAAGTTGCGAACTCTAAGCGTTCGGAATCACTGTCGCTGGTTTCTGCCGAATGAAAACGTAGGTTTTCTAGCACAAGCACTTGGGAATCTGCTAATTGATTCACTGCATCGAGAGCTGCTTGACCTATGCAATCACTAGCGAAAAAAACCTCTTGTTCAAGAAGCTCGGAAAGTCTTCTGGCAACAGGGCCAAGGGAATACTTCTCTACTTTCTTGCCATCAGGTCTTCCTAGGTGAGAACAGATGACGACTCTTGCACCTTGTCCAACAAGAAATTTTATGGTTGGAAGCGATGCCCAAATTCTTCCGTCGTCTGTAATCACGCCCTCTGAC
>CAXNHQ010000100.1:0-4102 GCA_964202285.1 Rhodoluna sp.
TTATTGATGCTCCCAAGCCTCAGGTGTTTTCACAACCAATTACTGCGGCAACGGCAGAGAGTATCAAGTTGATGATGATTGATTCCGTATCAAACGGTGTTGCTTCTAACGCGGAGATAGCCGACATGGAAGTTGCGGGTAAGACCGGAACTGCCGAAAACGGCGAGGGTGTTCGGCCAACTCTGTGGTTCACCGGGTTCGCTCCAGCAACCAACCCAAGATTTGTTATCGCCGTCGTCATTGAAGACGGTGGTGGAAGAGATAACGGCTACGGTGGAAATGCAACCGCCGCACCTGTTGCTAGAGAGTTTTTCCGGGTGGTGCTTGGTAAATGAAACCAGAAGCCGGGCAGATTTATGGAAATAGATACCGACTAGTTGATCGCATTGCCATTGGGGGTATGGGCGAGGTTTGGCGAGCGCACGACGAGGTTATCCTGCGCGATGTCGCGATAAAGATTCTGAAGCCTGAGTTCATGGGTGACCCAGGCTTCTTAGAAAGATTCCGAGTGGAAGCTCGCCATGCGGCCAGGGTGGACCACGTTGGCATTGCCGATGTTTATGACTACGGAGAAGGCTCCGGTTCGGCTTATCTGGTAATGGAAATTGTTGCTGGGGACTCACTTGCTCGCATAATTGAAAAGCGCATTCGTCTCACTGAAATTGAAGTTCTAAGCATTGTTGAGCAAACTGCTAAGGCGCTGCACGCTGCACACGAGGATGGACTTGTTCACAGAGACATCAAGCCAGGAAACTTGCTTATTACGCCATCTGGAAAAGTGAAGATCACCGACTTTGGTATTGCTAGAGTTGCCGATCAAGTTGCTCTAACTGCAACTGGGCAAGTAATGGGAACAGTGCAATACCTATCTCCTGAGCAGGCCACTGGAAAACCTGCAACGCCATCGACAGATATTTACTCACTTGGAATTGTTGCCTACGAAGCGCTAACTGGAAGAAGACCATTCACGGGGGAATCTCAAATGGTTATCGCGATGGCCCAAATCAATGACAAGCCACCAGCCATAGGTGATGACGTAGACAAACGGGTGCAGGAGCTGATTTTGTCTTGTCTAGCCAAAAAACCAAATCAACGCCCTGGCAGTGCTCTTGATTTATCAAATAGGGCAAGGGTGCTTAGGTTGCAGCTTGAAGGCGTTTCGGCTACAGAGGTTTTCGATCCGCAAAGTGCTCCTGTGACAAAAGTGAATGACACGGCTACCGCACAAGAGACCGAGCCGGTGGCAAAGTTGCCAGTTGTATGGCCATGGCTGGCGCTCATTGGAGTTTTGGTGGTAGCCGCGGGAGCCGTGATGATTGCAATTATTGTGAGCTTGGTTTCAGAGCAGAATCCTTCACCAAGCCCTTCTTCTATTTCAGTTTCCAAGAGACCCACCGCTCCTGCTCCAGACAGACCAATATCTACCGTGAGTGTTTTTCTGGCTGATGTTGTTGGTAAGAAAGTTATCGATGCGACTACATTTTTGACCCAACAGGGCCTTTTGGTGGAGGCTGTGGCAGGTGAAGCATTGGATCCAAGTGATCCAAGAATTTTGGATGTCTACCAAGCCGAGGGGCTTGGGCAGGTAGCTGTTGGTTCGACCGTGAGAATTTTCTACTACATCCAAGGAGTGGCTACACCTAGTCCTAGCCCGTCACCGACAGTATCTCCAAGTCCTAGTCCCACAGTTACTCCAAGTCCTAGCCCAAGTTCCAGCGGAGGCGGCTAGTGAGATTGCGCTTGGTATTATTGGATAAGAAGAGTCGGGGAGAAACAATTGTCTGAGCAAGAACGCGTCTTAGCTGGCCGCTATAGAGTTGGCGAGCTCATCGGGCGCGGAGGTATGGCTGATGTTTTTGAAGGTGTCGACCTTCGCCTCGGACGCAAGGTGGCTATCAAGCTCCTAAAGTCAGATCTAGCAAACGACGAATCTTTCGAGTCTCGTTTTGCCAAAGAAGCTCAAGCCTCAGCCAAGATGGCTCACCCAACTATCGTTCGCATCTACGATGCCGGAGAAGAATCTTCAACCGATGCAAACGGAAGTCAAATCAAGACTCCGTTCATAATCATGGAATACGTAAACGGTCGACTGCTTCGAGACATCATGCACGACAAGAAGCTAAGCCTGAAAGAAGCAGTTGACTTCGCCAAGGGCGTTCTTAGTGCTCTCGAGGTTTCTCATAAAGCTGGAATTATCCACCGGGACATAAAAGCCTCAAACATCATGATCACCAATGATGGCCAGGTAAAAGTCATGGACTTTGGAATTGCCAGGGCAATCGCCGATTCCTCAGAGACTCAGGCACACACCGCTGGAATTGTTGGAACAGCTCAGTACTTCTCGCCAGAGCAGGCTCGTGGAGAAGTTGTAGATTCCAGAACCGACCTTTATTCAATGGGCGTTTTGCTATACGAAATGTTGGCGGGAAGACCCCCGTTCAAGGGCGATACCGCAGTTTCAGTTGCTTACCAACACGTGAGTGAAAAAGTTCCGACTCCTTCCGAGCACAATCCAGAAATCACTCCGGAACTAGACCGGGTTGTTCTAAACGCATTGGCTAAAGACCGTGAAGAGCGTTTTCAAACTGCCGAAGAATTCCGTGAGCACCTACTAGCAGCCGTTCGCGGGGAGTCTCTTCCAAAAACAGGATTCACTCCAAAGACCACCGTTGTCTCGGAGCAGCAGGCGATGCCAACAGAGGTTATTGATTCTGTAAGCGCTGATGATTTCTTCAAAGAAGTAGGTATCGAATATGCCGCTGGTGAACCAACCACGACAATAACTGTTCGTGAACGAGTGACCAAAGAGCTACCCTCCCCTAAATTGCTGTGGGGTGTCGGCTCTGGTGTTGCTGTAACGCTTGTTGGTTTGATTATTTGGCTAGTTGCCCTAGGTGGAGCTTTTTCTCCAATCGATTCAAGCACTGCAACCGGTGTTGAGGTATCTGATGTAACTGGTGAGCTTTTTGCTGATGGAAGTAAAACTCTGAAAGACCAGGGTCTTCTAGTTCAAAGGGTGGCAGAAGTAAACGACTCTGTAAAAGAAGGTCTAATCATCAGAACCGATCCACCGAGTGGTCGAAAGGTTCCAGCCGGAACCACCATCGATGTATACGTATCTTCTGGTAAATCTGAGTCGGCAGTTCCGCTTTTGTCCGGACTAACGGAGGCAGAAGCTAAAGCAGCCCTAGAAAAAGCAGGCTTAACTCTTGGTGGAATCACATCAGTGAACTCGGCCACGATCGCCAAAGGAGAGGTAATTGAATCTGTCCCGGCCGCAAATGAACAAGTTACTGAAGGTTCCGCAGTAAAGCTTCTTGTCTCCGACGGACAGGTACTGGTTCCATCTGTAGTTGGCATGGGAGCAACCGATGCTAGGCGCGCGATGGAGGGAACTGACGTTGGATTCACTGCGATAGTTCAGCCTCTAGCTACTTGTACTTCTGGAGGTGGCACAGCAGGAACTGTAATTGCTTCTCAATCAATTCCAGCTGGTCTTGCTGCACAGAAGCAAACCGTTACCTTGACTTTGAACTGTATTGCCGGCGCAGCGACTTACACAATCTCCTTTGATGCAAATGGTGCAGATAGTGGATCGGCTCCCAGTAGCATAACTGGAACCGGCGTGAAGACTCTTCCAAATGAAGGCACTCTCGCAAAAACTGGATTTACTTTTGGTGGTTGGACAATTGGGGGCACTGTCTATACATCCGGTTCAAGCTATACGCTTTCTTCAAACGTTACGGCTACTGCAGTCTGGACTCCTTAGGAGTAACAACTTGGCTCGCACTCGATGCATGATTGAGTAGCTATTGGCCCCAAAACTAGGTCAACGGCAAAGACGCTAAAACTTAATCATCGGCGATAGCTTTTTAGCTTTGGCCGCGGCTCCTTTGAGTCCTATTGATTCAAGCCAGTTTCCAAGCATCTGGTAACCACCCTCGGTAAGCACACTCTCTGGGTGGAACTGAACTCCGTAAATAGGTTTTGATACGTGCTGCAAACCCATGATTACGCCACCTTTGGTGCGGCTGGTTACCACTAGATCTTTAGGCACCGTTTTATCGACAACGGCCAAGGAGTGATATCTGGTGGCCCTAAA
>CAXNHQ010000101.1:0-4089 GCA_964202285.1 Rhodoluna sp.
CAAAGACGCAGTTCTTTCGTATGACGATCAATTTGCCAACTACTGGGGCTTTCTTGAGCCAAGGCTTGAACAAGCATTCAGGGTTCTAAAGGAAACCGGAACTTTGTATCTTCACTTGGACTATCGAGAAGCACATTATGCAAAAGTCCTACTTGATGCACTGTTTGGACCAGAGTGCTTTCTGAATGAAATCATCTGGTCTTATGACTACGGCGGGAAATCTAAAAGCCGCTGGCCTTCTAAGCACGACACAATCTTGGTTTATGTGAAAGACCCGGAAAACTACTACTTTGACTCGGAGTCTGTTGATCGAGAACCTTACATGGCCCCCGGCCTTGTTACCCCAGAAAAAGTCGCTAAAGGCAAACTACCAACCGATGTTTGGTGGCACACCATCGTTTCGCCAACAGGTAAGGAAAAGACCGGCTACCCAACTCAGAAGCCAGTAGGCATTCTTAGAAGAATAATTCAGGCAAGTAGCAAAGAAGGAGATACGGTTCTGGACTTCTTTGCAGGATCTGGCACGACAGGATTCGTTGCTAATGAGCTTGGAAGAAAATTCATCCTTATTGATCAAAATCCCGAATCAATTGAGGTAATCAAAGAAAGGCTTCCCTCGGGAACCTTTCAGTTTGTTGAGTGAATGTACCAATCATCAAACTCGGACAAGTCAGCATGAATTTGGGCATAACCATTTTTTGTTAGTAACGAACTAATCAATTCTCGGGTTGGACCAAAATTGTGTTCGACGCAAATCGCACCAAATGTGTAAGCCTGAAAATCAAACCCGTTTAGGATCTCAAACTCGCTTCCCTCAGTGTCAATCGAGAGAAACTCGATGTGCTTAGGTGCTGTGTGAAAATCAAGTAAATCCTTTAGAGAAACTGTCTCAACCTGATAGGAAGCCAAAGTCCTTTTCAGAATTCCCTGTTTCCTGGGGCTTGCAAATTTGGTGATTGAAGAAAGTTCGCCAAGGTAGTTTTCTGAGAAGCTGACGCTCTCTCCAGATACCGAGTAAACACATCTGGTGTCAATAATGCAGTCTCTGTTGGCCTCTAGGGATTTACGCCAGTTAGTCCCGGGCTCGCACAATATTCCACTCCAACCAAATTCCTTTTCCAAAACAAATGTGTTGCTTAGCGCAACACCATCCGCTGCACCAAATTCAACAAAATAACCAGGCTTATCCAAGCCTGGAATTGAGAGCCCCAGAATGTCCTGACCCAGTTGGCTCTTTGAATGCCTCAGAGCTTTCCGAACCTTAGCTAGAGAGGTCTTGGAATTGGGTTTCCCCCAAATTCTCCTAACCAGCTCTTGCTTGGTTTTGGAATTAATTGAATAACCAAACGACAGCAAAATCCTGGAGGCTAATTCCTTGAGTTTGGGCACCTCCAAAATCTATCAGCTGGGAAGAGCATATATTTCTGTTGATCTAAGTGAGTTTTTCCTTAGGCAATCTTGTTACCTGATAGGTGACAAGAAAACTAAGGAGAATCAAAATCGCAGATACCGCCATAGCCATTCCATAGTTTTGCTCACCTGGTCTTGAGATCAACCGGAAGAGCATGGTGGGCATCGTTGCCTGGGAACCGTTCGCTAGGAAACTGCTGGCCCCAAATTCTCCAAGGGAGATGATTGCTGCGTAGCCAAGTGAGGTCAACAAAACATTTCGTATCAGCTTTGATTCAACAAACCACCAGGTCTGCCAACTACTCGCGCCATCTAAGGAAGCTTGCTCCCTTGGCTCTTTACCGATTGTTATAAGTGCTGGATAAACCAAGCGAATGACCATTGGTAGCGCAACCAAGCTTTGGGCAAGTGGAACGATTAGCCAGCTGGATCTAACAGGCAACCACGCTGCATAGAAAGAGACAAGAAAACCAAATCCAAGGACGACGCTTGATACCCCAAGCGGAACCAGAAACACAAGCTCCACGAATCGGTACTTTGTTCTGATTAGTAGCCAAGAAACCAAAGTTCCCAAGAGGAAAGCAATTAATCCCGCAACTACCATGTTGCGCAGTGAGTTGAGGCCCGCATCGAGAATCGAAATATTCAATAAATCTCTTGCTCCTTGAGTACCCAAGTTGGCAAAGTTTTCCAAACCAAAGCCATCACCGACCTTAAAGGCTTCAACAAACACCAGAACCATCGGCATCAACAAAAGCCCCACCCAGATAAGAGCGCTAATCCAAACGGCAGGTATATCTCTTCTATCGAGTGACGGTGCCTTAGTTCCTTCAAACACTTGCTCAAGACCGAAGCCACCCTTAGCCAACCAGGACCCAACCAAGAAGGCTGTTGCTGTAATGAGGGTTTGAATTAGAACCAGCGCTGCTGCTAGTTCCAAGTCAAGGCGTTGGGTGGCGGCAAAGAAAATGAGAGTCTCGATGGTTTGCACCTGACCCCCACCAAGGACAAGGATAATCCCAAAGCTCGTTGCCGAAAACAAGAAAACCAGCGCTGCAGCCGAAAATATCGCTGGTCGAAGCTGAGGCAAAGAAATAGAAATAGCAGTTCTAAATCTCCCAGCACCATCTAACTCAGCGGCTGAATCGACATCCTGATCTAAACTCGCCCAAACCCCACCTATTGTCCTGACTGCGATTGAGTAGTTTACGAATACGTGAGCCGCAACTATCCAATACACGGGATCAGCAAGAAAGGTTAGCCCTAGCTCTTGATAAAAGTTGTGGATATTTCGAAAAACAGTGAAGCCAACCGCCACAACGATACTTGGCAAAACAAAAGGCACAGTAATAAGTGCCTTGACAAATTGCTGCCCAGGAAAAGACTTCTTGTATAAAAGGTAAGCACCTGGAATTGACACCACAACAGTCAACAGCGAAGAAAGTGCAGCTTGCCAAAGCGTGAACCAAATAACCGAAATATTCCTTGGCTCAAGTAGCTCTCTAATCCAATCGCTCGAGAATCCCAACGAGCCTATTTTCGCTATCGGCCAGTAGAACAAAACCGCTACAAACACTAGCGGCGAGACCCAAAGAAGTTTCCTACTCAAAGATCGCAGACCACTTGTCTTGCCATGGTGATCGATTGAGGGCTATGTCGAGATCTTCCCCAATAGTTGATCTAGCCATGGGTCCAAATTTCGACCACTCGACAGGAATCTTGGCGTCTTCGTTCACCGGGTAGACATACATAAGTCCTGGCATCGTGGATTGGAAACTTTCGGACAGAAGAAACTCGACTAACTTTTTGGCACCTTCTTTGTTTGGCGCACCGTCCAGAACACCGATGTATTCAATCTGTCTGAAGCATTCGTCCAGCAGCGCAACTGTCTGTGATTTCCCGTCATCTCGAATCTCAGCAGCCGGGGAGGAGCTGTAGCTAAGTACGATTGGGTAGCTACCCATCCCTGCTGAACCAGAAAACTCCGTGAAGTAAGCCTCTTCCCAACCTGCAGCCACTTTGACTTCATTGGCTTTGAGATCTTGCCAATAGCTTTCAAAACCAGCCTCTCCCAAACCAGCAACTGTTGTTGCTAAAAAAGCCAGTCCTGGTGACGAAGTGAGTGGATTGCTGACAACAGTAAGTCCACGGAAGGTGGGATTGGTTAGATCTTTCCAAGAAGTGGGTGGATCAATCTTGTTTTGTTCAAACCAGACCCGGTCGTAATTGAAGCAAACGTCGGAGTAGTTAACCTCAGACAATGAACCGTCAATGATCTGGTTCTCATCTGCGACACCTCTAAATGTGTTGTCAATGCCAAAAACCACATCCCCAATTGGTGATTCCTTAGTCAGAACCAACCGGTTAGTCAGGCTCCCAGCGTCTCCTGCCCTCAGAATTTCGAGGCGGTAGCCCGATTGTTCTTCAAATTCGGCTATTGACTCATCTGAGATTGCAAATGAGTCATGAGTCACCAAAGTGACAGTTTGTTCGCGAGAAGTGTCTGAGCATCCAGAAAGTAGAAGCGCCCCAGAGACCGCTAGTGCTGTGAATCTTTTCATTTCGTGCCCCTTATGTTCATGATGCTAGTTGGGCACGGGATTTGTGAGTGTCCTCCCTGCGCTGGCATTACCCAAGATCAGGTTCGACGGTCGAAGACAAGAAAAAGTCTTCCTCTCA
>CAXNHQ010000102.1:0-4064 GCA_964202285.1 Rhodoluna sp.
GGGTCACCAAATGCTGTAGTGACAGAGCCTGAGTCCCTTTTTCCTCCACCTTGGATTGCCCACAGCGCAGATGACTTTCCGGAGCCATTTTTCCCCATGAGCGCCACAACTTCACCAGAGTGAACCCTGAAACTTACATCTGAGACAGCAGGCACACCTTGATAGATCACGGAAAGACTAGAAACGTCTAGGGCGACATCAGTTGTAAGGTCATCATTAGAAATTGGCCGCCATGGTGCAGGTTGCTCTTGCCACTTCTTTCTTGCTTGCTGGACGCTAACCGTTACGGGATTCCAACCGAGTTTGGTTGAAATTCCAATGACCGGCGGAACAAGGTGATAGTTCTCAAACTGCTCGTATCTTCCCTTGGTTACTAATCCGTCGTTAGCAACAACCACCACCGAATCCACTAAGTCAATTACTCTTTCAATACGATGCTCTACAAGAATTACGGTGATCCCGTGATCGTGCGCTAGCGATTTCAAGACCCCAATGATTTCGGCCGCTGCCTCTGGGTCGAGCGCGGAGGTGGGCTCATCTAACAGCAGAATCTTTTGACCGGCAGCAAGTGCTGCTGCAATCGCAACCCGTTGCTGTTGCCCTCCAGAAAGCCAACTCAATGGCTTGTCTAGCAGCTCGCTAATTCCTAATAGTGAAGCAACTTGCTCTAATGACTCAGCCATGCGAGTGCGCTCAAACCCTAGCTGCTCCATTCCATAGACCAACTCCTGCTCCACGGTGTCAGTAACAAAGGAAGACTCTGGTTGCTGGTTTACAAACCCCACTTGCATGGCAAGATCATGCGGCTTTAAGCCAGTCACGTCTTGGCCATTGACAATAACTGAACCAGATAAAGCACCACCGGTGAAGTGCGGGGCTAATCCATTAAGAATTCTGAGCAGGGTTGATTTGCCGCTACCGGTTGCTCCACAAACCAATGCGAACTCACCAGCACTAAATTCAATTGTCACTCGAGTTAGCGAAGGCCTCTCGGTGTCTAAATATCCAAACGTCACATCCTTGAGAGCAATCACGATAACCATCCCCCAAAGGCAGTAACAATTAGCGCCAGAGAAATCAATAGCAACAGCCCGTCGAGCAATCGGAATTTCTCACGATCAAACCTCGTTCGAATTTGAGATTTGGAGTAAATCCGAACCGTCACGACGCTGGAAAAAAGACCCAAAGCGATTACTAGGCCGCCAGTGAATTGGGACTCACCAACTAAAACTAGGAAACTTCCAATCGACAAAAGAGCAACTGCCCCAAGTGAACTAAGGCGAGCAATCCAAATCTGGGAGACAGAGAGGTTACCCTTACGACCGAATCCTCTCGCGTCCATGCTGGCAGCTAGGGAAAGAGAAGATTCAATCGCGTCTTCTAGCACTGGAATAACAGTGCCTGCCAGTGAACCCAAACCTTTACTGCGCCCCCGGAGGCTTCTAGCTTTTCGAACACGTTGAAGACTCAAAATCATTTGAGGAGCAAGGTTGATGGCAACTGAAACCGCGCTGGCAATTTCGTATAGAACGCTGGGTGTCGACTTTAGTAGTGTTCTGGGATTAGCCAATGAGCTTGCCATTGCGACCGACAAGATGATGGCAGCAAGACGAAGCCCTTCAGTTGTGCCATCTAGTAAGGCCGCGAAGCTAACTTCCCCGAATAGTTGAACAGCAGGACCAAACCCTAGGTTTACCGAGAGGCCTGGAAGAAACAGTGCTGTTGGCTCATCTGGGTTTCGAATGTTGAAAACAACTCGAAATAGCACTCTGGCTACCACGACAAATGAAGCAAGAAAGAGGTAGAACTTCACCGAGCGGGACCATGGAGCATCCTCTCTAAACAAGTAGATGGCGACCAGTGCTGCGAAACCAATCAGAATCTGTGAGCCGAGATTTTGGCTGACTCCTGCAAAAATTGCCATCGCTAAAGCCAGTAACCACCAGCTAAGAGGACTAGCGCTACTTGCTTTCATCCTGCTACTCATCACATTTCGCTGGTTCTGGAATTGGCCTTGGAAGCTGGCCGGCATCTTGCTTTCCGGGACCAATAAACATCCACCCTTCAGCAACGCCGCACTGAGCTTGCCTAGCGGCAGAGCCGACTCCACTTACTTGCCAACCGAGTTGAGCGGTATAGAGAAAGTAGCCCCAGCTACCCTCGGAGTATTTTGGAGTGTCAATACAGTTCTGATCTTCAACCGATGGTTCGTTCTCAATTCGACATGCGAATCCACTTGGGTACTGTTTAGTCCCATCAACTATCAAGCCGGTGGCTTTAAAAACTTCCCAGCCCGATCCCTGGAAATCATTTGCACAACGAATTATTGGCTCACGATCACTGGATTCACCAAAATCAACCACGATAGTGACCCCGTTTTGTTCGCATGATCCTTCAGTGAAATCAACCTCGACGGTTTGTGAACTGGATTGGGTGATCACATTGTTTTCAAAAGCCCAGGTCAAGACACTGCCAACAACGACTAGCAAAATAAGTGCGCTGAGAACAATAAGTCTTGACCTGGACTGCATTTTGCTATCTTCCTAACAAGCTCAGATAGTTTTTACCTTCGAGTGCAAGATAGCCCTGAGCTGTAGCAAATCGGTCACCTGCATTTTCTACCCAAGGGGAACCAATACCACCATCGCTTTGTATCAGTTCAATCAAGAATGACTGCATTGGCTCACTTATCTCACCATTTGCTGCAGCGTAGGCCATGAGTGCATATGCCGTCCCATTTACATCGATTGCGTCAAAGGCAACGTAGTGACTTCCATCTACCATGGTCGAATCCAAATAAGCCAGAGCGGAATCTATTGCAGCTTGATTCCCGCTGGCAACAGAGCCAAGATCTTTTGTTAGCTCTAGAGCCATGATTGCTATTGCTGTGGCATCTGTACTGGAAGCTTCCGTGAACTCTGAAGAGTCAAAACCGAAACCCCCGTCCTCTCTTGCTAACGAAGAAAGCTCGCCGGCAAGAGCTGAGGCTAGATCCTTTTTGTCTTGAGAATAAAGACCCAAGATTGCCCATGAGTAGTCAAAAGTACTTGGAGACATGGTATCTAGAGAGCCATCAGGCTTCACTAGTTTTAGCAGTGACTCGATAACTGAGTCAGTCAGTGCGTTGTTATCTGCCGAAGTTACCTTGGAAGCAAAAAGATACTTTCCTGCTAATCCAGGAATGATTTCACCAGCTTCTTCCGAGAACAGATACGACGAGTCTGTTTCTAGAAGAAACTTCTTTGCTTTGGAAATGTCAATTTCGCCCGCAACGCTCAGTTGAGCAATTGCCTCTAGAGAGAATCCATATTCAGCTGCTCCTGGTGAGAAGCCTTCAAGATACTCGCCATTCACGAACTGGGAGTTCAGGAATTCAGCTGTTTCCAGATACTGTGCTCTCGACTGAGAGCTATTGAAAAACACCAGGGCAGCAATGACAGCAACTGCTATCGATGTCGCAATGATGACAAGGGGATTCAAGCCCCCAATTTTCTTGATTTGTTTCACTTTGGTACCTTTCGCATTAGCGAAGTTAGCGCAAAGGCGGGTTCCAAATATCAGAAAAACCCTTGGAAACATCCTTAGATGCTCAAGGGTTCATCGAGTATATTCTTACCCGACTCCACCCGTAGACCTCGACGGTAAATAAAGGAGTCAATCGTTTTCTAGTGGGCATTCCGACTTGTTGAAAATCAACTCACGGTTGCGGGTCAGCGTCGGATTTTCACCGACTTCCCCCAAAAGAGAACAAAAGCTACAACCAATTTCGATTGCAAGAAGAATCTAGCAGGAAACTTCTAGGGCAGTTGCAACACGCCCTTCAAAGCCGCGTAACCAATAAAGACAACAGCATCTAGCAAGAAGTGGGCTACCACTAAAGGCATGACGCGTCCCCATTTCTGGTAGAGGTATCCAAAAACCAAACCCATAACGAAGTTTCCAATAAAGCCACCGAAGCCTTGGTAGAGGTGATAGGTCGCCCTAACCAAGGCCCCAATAACAATCTGATTTTTAGAAGAGAAGCCAAGCTTGGCTAAACGGTTGAAAAGGTATCCCACCACCAC
>CAXNHQ010000103.1:0-4055 GCA_964202285.1 Rhodoluna sp.
CGCTGGCAAGTCCCAAGCAATTCATTGCCTCTATTGCTACCGCCGTCAACGAGGTTATCGCAGGGGTAAGGTCGGTGGAGCAATTGCACGGTGTTCTAAACGAGCACGTCTTTGAGTCGCTCAAAAGAAGAGCTATTTCAAGAGCTCAAGCACGACATAAAGTTGGCAGAGCACCTAAGGTTGCACCAACTGATGTGGTTCGGGTTCGATACCAAAGCCCCGCGGAAGGGGTAATCGAATCGGTAGTTGTTCTAAGCACTGGCCGGCGCGCGAAAGCAGTTGCCATTCGGTTAGAGGGCGTTCATAACATTTGGAAGGCTACGAACATCGGGTTTATCTAGCCTTTGAAGAAGGAGCTCCCCTTATCTGGCTTGTTGCCAGATTTTCTAGCCTGAGCCTGCGCTTTTCGGGCAGCTTGCCTGTTAAGCGGTGCGCTCTTAACTACTGGCTCAGGGTCCTGGGTTGGAGCACCTGGGGCGCTATAGCTTAGGTTTTGCTGTGGCTGTATTTGATCAACTGGGGACTGATTTAGCTTTACTTCAACGTTGAATAGATAGGTAACGACTTCTTCGCGGATCGAACCCATCATCTGCTGGAACATAACAAAGCCCTCGCGCTGGTACTCAACCAGCGGGTCACGCTGCGCCATTGCCCTTAGACCAATACCTTCTTTTAGGTAATCCATCTCGTAAAGGTGATCGCGCCACTTGCGGTCAATAACCGAAAGCACCACTCTTCTTTCAAGCTCTCTCATGCCCTGATCGCCGACAGCTTCGCCGCGCTTTTGATAGGCAATCTTGGCATCGCTAACTATTTCTTTGGTTAGGAAATTCTCGGTCAATCTGGAAACAGATCCAGCTTCAGCTAGCACCTCGTCAACTTCTAGACTGATTGGATAGATGGCCTTCAGATCGCTCCACAGTGAATTCAGGCTCTTGATGACATCTTCCTTGGTGGAAAGTGCCGAATTAACAAGGAAGGCGATTGTCTCTTCAAGGAATTGGTTTACTCGAGAGGCAATTTCGTCGCCTTCTAGAATTCTTAGTCGGTCTCCATATATCGCCTCACGCTGACGATTTAGTACATCGTCATACTTCAAAACGTTCTTACGAATCTCGGCATTTCGCCCTTCAACCTGAGACTGCGCACTTGCAATAGCGCGTGAGACCACCTTGGATTCAATTGCTGTGTCATCTGGCACTCCGGAGCGATTCATAAGGGCAGAAGCTGCACCGGAATTGAAAAGCCTCATTAGGTCATCGGTTAGCGATAGATAGAACCTGGATTCACCAACGTCTCCTTGGCGACCGGATCGACCACGAAGCTGATTATCAATTCTTCTGGACTCGTGGCGTTCAGTTCCCAAAACATATAGGCCCCCAACAGAGAGCACCTTCTCGGCCTCAACGGCTACTTCTTGCTTGATTCTCTCGAACTCACTAGCCCAGGCAGCTTGATATTCTTCTGGGTTTTCCTCGGAATTTATATTCTTTTTGGCAAGAGATTCCACGGTTAGAAACTCTGCGTTTCCTCCGAGCATGATGTCGGTACCACGACCGGCCATATTGGTCGCAACCGTAACCGATCCGAATCGTCCAGCCATGGCAATAATTGCTGCCTCTCGGGCATTGTTTTTGGCGTTTAGTACCTCGTGGCGAATGCCCCGCTTGGCAAGCAAGACCGAGAGATACTCGCTTTTTTCAACGCTGGTGGTTCCAACCAAAACGGGCTGACCCTTGGCGTGACGCTCAACGATGTCTTCAACCACCATGTTGAACTTAACTTCTTCGTTCTTGTAGATAAGGTCCGGTTGGTCCTTTCGAACCATCGGCTTGTTGGTCGGAATTGGAATAACTCCGAGTTTGTAAATTGACATGAACTCAGCTGCCTCGGTAGCCGCGGTTCCTGTCATTCCAGAAAGCTTGGTGTATAGCCTGAAGAAGTTTTGCAGGGTAACGGTTGCTAGGGTCTGGTTTTCGGCCTTTACCTCAACGCCTTCTTTGGCTTCAATGGCTTGGTGAATTCCCTCGTTGTAACGGCGGCCACTAAGAATTCTTCCGGTGTGCTCATCAACGATGAGTACCTCACCTTTTAGAACAACGTAGTCCTTGTCTTTTTTGAACAGGGCCTTTGCTCTAATCGAATTGTTCAAAAATGAAATCAGCGGTGTGTTAGTAGTTTCGTAGAGGTTATCGATACCTAGGTAGTCCTCAACTTTTGTAATTCCAGATTCTAAAATTCCAATAGTGCGCTTTTTCTCGTCGACTTCATAATCGAGCGCTGGCTGTAACATCTGGGCAACCTTGGCAAACTCAGTGAACCAACGGTTTGCTTCTCCTGATGCTGGTCCAGAAATAATCAGCGGAGTTCTTGCCTCGTCGATTAAGATCGAGTCAACCTCGTCGACAACTGCAAAGAAGTGGCCTCTTTGGACCAAGTCAGATTTCTGCCAGGCCATGTTATCTCGCAGGTAGTCAAAACCAAACTCGTTGTTGGTTCCATAAGTGATATCCGCAAGATACTGTTCGCGTCGTTGGGCTGGGTCCTGACCTGAGATGATGCAACCGGTAGTCATGCCGAGGGCTCTAAAGACTCGGCTCATCAGATCACTTTGGTAGCCAGCTAGGTAGTCATTCACAGTAACAATGTGAACACCGCGACCGGCAATGGCGTTTAGATACGCAGGCAAAGTTGCAACCAGGGTCTTACCTTCACCAGTTTTCATTTCAGCAATGTTGCCAAGGTGCAGCGCTGCACCACCCATGATCTGAACATCAAAATGTCTTAGCCCAATGGTTCTTGTGGCAGCTTCTCGGACAGCTGCGAAAGCTTCCGGTAATAGGTCATCTAGGGTTTCGCCATTTGCAAAACGTTCCCGAAAAGACGCGGTTTCGTTTCTGAGTTCTTCGTCAGTTAGGGCCTGAAAGTTAGTCTCGAGGGCATTTACCGCAGCGGTTAGGGTCTTTAGCTTGGCTAGAGTCTTGCCCTCGCCGGCACGAAGAACCTTGTCAAAAATAGACGCCAAAATGCGCTCCAAATCGATTGGGAAGTAAGTTATCTACAATCTTAGACGCTCCGCTGTTGCCTGACCCAGACCCAAAAACTGCCCGAAGATAACGCCAATACTGGGCCAATCTAGTGACTCAGGGTCAAAATGCCGGCAACTTGTGCCCCGCCAAGCAAAAGCGTCCGGGCCGCTTGAGTGGCGGTTGCTCCGGTAGTGACAACATCATCAACTAGGTAGCACACCCGCCCTGCAACCGATTGGTTTAGTGTCATGCTCGATTCCAGGTTCGCCAATCTTTGGGAACCACTTAGTCCCACTTGGTCTTGAACCTTGCGGCTAAACACCAGTGAATTCAGTACCCGAAACTCAGGGTGCTTCTTGGCAATTTCAGTTGCCAGAAGTAGTGCTGGCTGGAAGCCTCTTCGGGCAAAGTTTTCTGGACTGCTTGGCGCTGGAACCAAGTAAACCGGTGACTCAAATTTTGGTAGTAGCGAAATAGCTTCTGAAAGTAGCGCTGCCAAAGTTTTGGAAAGCGCAAACTGACCCTTTTCTTTGAAGGCTACAAGAACGTTTGAAATCAACGGTGTGTACTTCGTTACAGCAAAACCTGGCAGTCCGTGGATTTGAAACTCGTGCAGCTCGATAGATATTTCTGACAGGCACTGATCACACAGATCAGAGCCGGGTTTGTCGCAGGAAGCACACCGTGATGGCAGCACAAAATTCAGCAGTGGCATTATCGACACACAATAAATTGTTTCAAGGGCAAAGAGATTAGATCAAGAAAAACTGAAAACTGTGGATAGTTACTTGACAACCGTCACTGCGTTTATTGACTCTCTAGTTGAGCTCCAAAATGATCCAAGGTAGACAGAGAGTTCACCCGAGGTGCCAAGTAGGTATGGTCCTGAACCCGCGCCAGCAGAAACGAGTGCTTTGGCTTGGTTCAGTGCCGGTATCGATCTGTCTGTTCCACCGAGGGTTGCCAAAGTTAGCGAGATGGAGTCTGTGCCCTGATTTAGTATCGCTACCGTAACTGGGTTGTACC
>CAXNHQ010000104.1:0-4039 GCA_964202285.1 Rhodoluna sp.
GGGACAGATTGATTGTCGTAGTGGGCCAAGTTCCAGACGAGAATGTGGACCCGTCTAAAGCTCCAAGCCTGTTTAGTGTTTGCGCTGGCTTAGTAGAGAGTTTTACTGACGGTCCAATCGTCGTGGGCTCCGAAGTTGCTTCGATTACAGACTCTCATCGGTCCGCAAAGTCCGCGCTTTCGGGTTACTCGGTTGTGGGAGCCTGGAACAAGGCGCCTCGTCCAACTTCAGCAGATGACCTACTTGCTGAGCGTGCTCTGGCAGGTGACATGCTTGCCAAGGCAACACTAATCAACAAGATTTATGTTCCGCTGAGTAAAAACTCACCTGACCTTCTAGAAACATTGGTCACTTATCTTGAAACCGGGAGGTCGCTAGAGCTAACCGCAAGAGAGATGTTTGTTCACAGTAATACTGTGCGCTATCGCTTGAAAAAGATTTCGGAACTGATTGGTTGGGATGCCACCGGAGCCAGGGAGTCATTCGTTTTACAGGTCGCTACTTTGCTTGGGAAAATGAATGATCCTGGGCTGGCTGTGAAAGTTGGCAAATCTTGATCGCTCTAACGTGCCCAGGCCAAGGTTCCCAGACACCAGGCTTTCTAGCTAGCTGGCTCGAGCTGCCGAAGTTCAAATCCGAGATCGAGAAGTATTCCGCGGTTCTAGGCATGGATCTATCGCACTATGGAACCAAGGCTGACGCGGATCAAATCAAGGACACCCGTATTGCGCAGCCTTTGATTGTTGCAGCCTCGATGGCGAGCTACGCCGTGTTAGTCGATGCCGTAGGTGAGCGTTCCGCTTTTTCAGCAGTGGCAGGACACTCGGTTGGAGAAATTTCGGCGGCGTACATCTGCGGAATTCTAGATACTGAATCGTCGCTCAAGTTTGTCAAAGCTAGAGGTGAACAGATGGCACGGGCAGCTGGCTTGGAGGCAAGCTCGATGGCCGCGGTAGTTGGCGGATATCAAGAGCTGGTTTTGGGCAAGCTTGTAGAACTTGGTTTGTTCGCTGCAAACTACAACGGTAAGGGTCAGATTGTTGCGGCAGGTTCTGCTACAAAAATCCAAGAGCTTATTCAAAGCCCCCCTGCGGGAACCAGGGTTGTGGGCTTGGCGGTAGCAGGTGCTTTTCACACGTCATTCATGGAAAGTGCCAAAGATGAGCTAACTTCTTTGGCGACTTCCCTGAACACATCGAATCCGGACCTGATAATTTGGACCAATAGCGATGGCTCAAGCATCGAGCACGGAGACAAATTCTTGGAGCTACTAATCAATCAGGTTTCTAAACCAGTTAGATGGGATAAGACTATGGACTCGATGAGCTTGGCTGGTGTAACCAAGATTATTGAACTACTTCCGGGTGGCACCCTTACCGGTATCGCCAAGCGATCCATGCCAGGTGTTGATACCTTGGCCCTCAAGAATCCAGAGGATCTCGAGAAAGCAACAAGTTTTGCAAGAGAGCAGGCTTAAAGATGGCAAAACTAAACCAAGCTCAGACCATTGCTTTCTCTAAGATTTACTCTCTTGGGGCATCACGAGGAGACCTAACCGTAACCAACGATGACATCGCGGGTCCAATCAACTCATCTGACGAGTGGATTAGGCAACGCACCGGAATCATAACCAGAATGCGCGCCAGTAAGAACAGGTCCTTGATGGACATGGCAGTTGAGGCCAGCAACGAAGCTATCGTCAAAGCCGGTATCAAGCCATCCGAGATTGAAGCGGTGATTTTTTCCACCATTACGCATCCCTATCAAACACCATCGGCAGCAGCCTTGCTTGCCGAACTGGTCGGAGCAAATCCGGCACCTGCTTTTGACATCTCGGCAGCGTGCGCTGGATACTGCTACGGCATTGCGCAGGCCGATTCGTTAGTTAGATCGGGAACGGCAAAGTATGTCTTGGTCGTTGGTGGCGAGAAGCTCACTGATTACATTGACCCAACCGATCGTTCCATTTCATTTTTGCTGGGTGATGGAGCGGGAGCTGCCATTGTTGGGCCGGCTGACTCACCTGGAATCTCTAAGAGCGTTTGGGGTTCCGATGGCTCTAAGTGGGAAGCGGTTGGCATGACTGGCTCCCTGCTTGATTTTCGAGACGGCACTGGAAGCTGGCCAACACTTGTTCAAGAAGGTCAAAGCGTTTTCCGCTGGGCAGTTTGGGAAATGGTTAAGGTAGCAAAGTTAGCCCTTGAAGTTGCTGGTGTTAAGCCCGAAGAGTTAAGCGCCCTGGTTACCCACCAGGCAAACGAGCGAATTATTGATGAAATGGCGAAGCAGTTAGCGCTTCCAGAATCAGTGGTAATCGCCAAGGACATAATCACAACTGGAAACACTTCTGCCGCGAGCATCCCGCTAGCAATGCACGCGTTACTGGCCGAAGGACGCATCAAATCTGGCGATCTTGCTCTACAAATAGGCTTTGGAGCTGGTTTAGCCTACGGGGCTCAAGTAGTGGTTGTGCCCTAAACTTACTATCGGTCAATCAAATAACTAGGAGATAAAAAATGGCACTTTCTGCAGCAGAAGTACTTAGCGGACTAGCAGAGATCGTGAACGACGAAACCGGTATCGCTACCGACGCAGTACAGCTAGATAAGTCATTTACAGATGATCTAGACATTGATTCAATCTCAATGATGACTATCGTTGTGAACGCTGAAGATAAGTTTGATGTAAAGATTCCCGACGATGAGGTTCAAAACCTTCTTACCGTTGGTGACGCCGTGAACTACATCACAAAGGCGCAAGGCTAAAAACCTTGGTCCACAAGGTTGTTGTCACAGGGATTGGCGCAACTACGCCACTTGGTGGCGACAGCAAATCAACTTGGAAAGCTCTTCTTGCCGGTGAGTCTGGCGTAACCACACTGTCTCAAGACTGGGTTAGCCAGTATGAGCTGCCAGTCACTTTTGCCGGTCAGGCCAAAGTCCCAGCCAAAGACATGCTCACCCCACAAGAAGCCAAGAGGCTCGATCCATCCAGTCAGTTCGCACTCGTGTCAGCACGCGAGGCTTGGCTGGACGCCGGCTCCCCCGAGGTTTCTCCAGAACGCCTAGCAGTTGAATACGCAACCGGTATCGGTGGTATTTGGACTTTGCTCGACGCCTACGACACTCTAAAAGAGCGTGGGCCTAGAAGAGTGCTTCCGATGACCGTCCCGATGCTTATGGCAAACGGTCCCGCTGCAGCTATCGGAATGGAGCTTCATGCACGGGCTGGAGTTAGAACTGCCGTTTCTGCATGTGCGTCAGGAACAGAAGCCATAGCCAATGCTTTCAACAGAATCCGAAACGGCGAGGTAGACATCGTTGTAGCAGGTGGAGCAGAAGCAGCTATTCACCCACTGCCAATTGCATCATTTGCTGCCATGCACGCTCTATCCAAGCGAAACGAAGACCCCGCAGGCGCCTCCAGGCCTTATGACACAGCTCGAGACGGCTTCGTTATGGGCGAGGGTGCAGGAACTTTGATTTTGGAAAGCGAAGAGCACGCAAAAGCACGCGGTGCAAAAATCTACGCAGAAGTTGTTGGTGCAGCTGTGACATCTGATGCACATCATATAACCGCACCAGACCCGGAAGGAACTGCTGCGGCAAGGGCCATGATCGGGGCGCTGGAACAATCAGGAAGCACAATTGACGATGTTGCTCACATCAATGCTCACGCGACTAGCACGCCGGTAGGAGACATCGCAGAGTATCAAGCGCTCAAGAGGGCCTTTGGCGACAAGCTTTCGACGATTCCGGTTTCAGCAACCAAAGCATCAACAGGCCACCTACTTGGTGGAGCTGGCGCGATTGAAGCGATTTTCACAGTTCTAGCCCTGCACGAAAAGACAGCGCCGCCAACTATAAATCTTGAGAATCAAGATCCCGAGATAAAACTTGATGTTGTAGTAACCCCGAGAAAACTAGAGGGGTCGCACATCTTGGCGATTACTAATTCCTTTGGCTTCGGAGGTCACAATGCTGTTGTGGCTTTCCGGTCCGTCGAATAGCTCACGGTAACTCTCTAGCTCATCATCAAA
>CAXNHQ010000105.1:0-4032 GCA_964202285.1 Rhodoluna sp.
TTCTCCCCCAGCTTCTCGATTTGTAGACCAAAGCGAAGCTCAAGAAAAATGCCCCAGGCGCCAAGAATTGGGAAAAAAAGCATAAGTGAACCAATTGCCACAGCAACTGGTTCACTCGAAGAGATAAATCCAATAGATCTTTCCCAAACCAAGGTCAGGTAAACGCCAAGCAATCCAGTCATAACTATTGCGCCAAGTTTTGCAGAGTTCACTTTATTCCAGTTCCAACAAAGCAATCATTCCAACACTCAAGCCCTTTAACTTCATAGCCTTCTTTATTGAAAGCAAGACACCTTTGGCATAAACCTCGTGAGAAGTCACTTCATGCCTTACATAGAGAAATTCGTTAGCCGCCGTTAAGGTAACTTCCTGCTCTGCGTGCTTATCTTCTAGTCGAACACTTCTTATAGGGATTCCATTGAACAATGGGTCCTTGACTGCGCCCTGTTGGATATCTGCAGGCTCGCCATTTCTGGCTTCCGCAATTGCCTGCGATGTGTAAAGTGCAGTGCCAGAAGGGGCATCAATCTTGGTCACGTTGTGAGTTTCAATGATCTCGATGCCATTGAAATACTTGGAGGCTTCAGCTACATACTTGGTAGCAAGCACCGAGCCAATTGAGAAATTTGGCACAATAGCGATTACAGCAGAGCTATCTGCAAGCTTGGTTTTAACTCGTTCGATTTTATCCTTGGTCCAGCCGCTGGTACCCACAATCAATCGCAAATTGTTTTCAATTGCAAAATCAACAACCCGCTCGGAGACATCCGGGTTTGTAAAATCGATAACTAAATCAGCGCCAAGAGCTTCGTTTAGCGAGTTAGCAGAGCCCAGCGCACTGTGAAGAGAAAGGTTTGGGTCATTATCAATCAGACCCAAAGTTAGCTGACCCATTCGACCGGAAGCCCCGATAAGGCTAATACTCGTGCTCATACGCTCCAACTTACCTTGAGCTAGCTTACAAATTGATCAAACATTGCCTGATCAACATCACCAACGGCAACAAGCGACTTTGGTCTAGAAACCAGTTCTGCCGCGAGAGCTTGAACCTCCGAAAGAGTGACTTGCTCAAAGCGAGAGAGTGATTCATCCAAATCCATAAATTCACCAGAGACTATTTCTGCGGTGGCCAGTCTAGACATTCGGGCTTGGTTAGTTTCAAACTTGAGTGCGAGGCTTCCCGAGATGTTTCCTTGAGCTAGCTCTAGTTCTGCCCTGGTGATGCCATCAGCTGCAACTTTTTCTAGCTCCTCAAGCATCAAGGAAGTGACCTCAATGGCTTTCGCGGCGGAGCAGCCGGCATACAAACCAAAGGTTGCAGCATCAGAGTATCCCTGGTTGAAAGAGTAGACAGAGTATGCGAGCCCACGCTTTTCCCTAATTTCCTGGAAAAGCCTGGAGCTCATCCCTCCACCCAAAACAGTATTCAAAATGCCCATAGCGTGTCTTCTTGGGTCGTCAACTGAAAGACCCTGCGATCCAACCAGAATGTTCACCTGGGAGATCGGTCTATTGATTACCTTGAGCTTCGCACCTCTGGAAATTTCCGCTGGGTGAAGTAGCCTTCGCGCTACCGGTTCGGCTTTTACCGAAAGATCCCAGCCAGCAGCGAGTAATCCTTGCTCAACTAGTCTCACTAATTCTTGGTGATCGACGCTACCGGCAGCGGCCACCACTAGATCTTGTGGGCGATAGTTTTGCTGATAGTGCTCCCAAACCGCATCACGAGTTACCGCTGAGATTGTTTCCTGGGTTCCACCAATTGGTCTTCCGAGGGGGTGGCTACCTAGAACAGCCGTGGAGAACTCTTCGTGCACCACATCGTGTGGGTCGTCATCGTTCATTGCGAGCTCTTCAAGAATCACGGGGCGTTCATTTTCGAACTCGGTTGGATCAAGAAGGCTGGAGGTAAGCATATCGGCGATTACATCAACCGCTATAGGTAAAGCCTTGTCCTGCACTCTGGCGTAATACGAGGTGTGCTCTTTGCCAGTTGAAGCGTTCGATGAGCCACCAACAGAGTCAAATGCCACGGCAATATCTAGAGCAGTTCTGCTCTTGGTGCCCTTGAACAGCAGATGCTCTAAAAAGTGAGTGCTGCCAAAGTGGTTGTTGGTTTCATCCCTGGACCCAACAGCGACAGAAAATGACACTGAAACACTTTGAGCTCCAGGGACTTGTTCGGTTAAGACGCGAACACCGCTTGGGAGGACACTTCTGCGAACAGAAGTGCCGCCCGAAGCGGTGAACGATAACTCAGATTGTCCTAGTGGGAACAATACTTCAGTCATATAGCTTTTTGGTTACTTGTCGTCAGTTTCGACTGGGGAAAGTGATAGCTTTCCACGGTCATCAATCTTGGTAATTTCTACCTGAATACGCTGGCCAACCTCGAGAACGTCTTCAACGTTTTCAACGCGCTTGCCTCCCGACATCTTCTTTAGCTCGGAGATGTGTAGCAGTCCATCGCGACCAGGAACCAAGGAAACAAAGGCTCCGAAGGTAGCTAGCTTCACAACTGTTCCCAAGAAACGCTCTCCTATTTCAGGAACGTGCGGGTTAGCAATTGCGTTAATGGCAGCCTTGGCAGCTTCTGCTGAAGGTCCGTCAACGGCACCGATGTAAACGGTTCCATCGTCTTCAATGGAGATGTCTGCTCCAGTGTCATCTTGGATCTGGTTGATCATCTTGCCCTTAGGGCCGATTACCTCACCAATTTTATCCAGCGGAATCTTCACTGAGATAACTCGTGGCGCAGTTGGCGCCATTTCATCTGGAGTGCTGATGGCCTGGTTCATTACATCAAGGATCTTCAGGCGTGCTTCTTTAGCCTGAAGTAGCGCTCCATCAAGAACGGATGCTGGAATTCCATCCAATTTGGTATCGAGCTGGATTGCTGTGATGAACTCACTGGTACCTGCAACCTTGAAATCCATGTCTCCAAGTGCATCTTCTGCACCAAGGATGTCAGTCAAGGCGGCGTAGCGTGTCTTGCCATCAATCTCATCCGAGATAAGTCCCATCGCGATACCTGCTACCGGAGCTCTTAGTGGAACTCCAGCGTTTAGCATTGCAAGAGTTGAGGCACAAACAGAACCCATTGAAGTGGATCCGTTAGAACCTAGAGCTTCCGAGACCTGGCGAATTGCATAAGGGAACTCATCTCTTGCTGGCAGCACAGGAACAAGTGCACGCTCTGCGAGAGCCCCGTGACCAATTTCGCGTCGCTTAGGAGTTCCAACTCTTCCAGTCTCACCGGTTGAGTAAGGAGGGAAGTTGTAGTTGTGCATGTAGCGCTTGGTCTTCACAGGTGACAATGAGTCAATCTGCTGCTCCATCTTCAACATGTTCAAAGTGGTAACTCCAAGAATCTGAGTCTCTCCGCGCTGGAAGATTGCTGAACCGTGAACTCTAGGGATAACTGAAACTTCAGCATCTAGGGTTCTGATATCGCGCAATCCTCTTCCATCGATTCGGATTCCTTCTTCCAAAACGCGCTTTCTCATAACCTTCTTGGTTACTGATTTGTAAGCTGCGCTAAACATGCCCATGTCTTCTTCGGAAACAGAAGCAGCTAGCTTCTCTTTGACCAAAGCCTTGTAGGCATCGTCTTGATCTTGTCGGGACTGCTTGTCAGCAACCTGGTAGATCTTGGCAAGTTCGGTTTCAGTTTCCTTTTCAACGATTGCATAGAACTCATCGGTGTATGGCAAGAAAACTGGGTAGTCAGCGCTTTCACGTGATGCCACCTTTGCTAATTCCTGCTGAGCCTTAATAAGCTGCATGATAAAAGGCTTGGAAGCCAATAGACCTTCTGAAACAACCTCTTCACTAGGAGCTGTTGCGCCTTCGGAATTGATTAGGTTCCAAGCATTTTCGGATGCCTCTGCTTCAACCATCATTATGGCGATGTCTTCTTTGCCTTCTTCCATAACCAAACGACCAGCAACTACCATGTTGAATACAGCACGGTCTAGCTGAGAGTGCTTCGGGAAAGCAACCCACTGGCCATCGATAAGTGCAACTCGCACT
>CAXNHQ010000106.1:0-4025 GCA_964202285.1 Rhodoluna sp.
CTCTAATGTCAACGCTAACTGAGGTCCCAATTTCAGCAAAATCGACCCCAACCATCGCCATGGCTACTGGGTAGCCAAGGGTTGGAGACAGTGCTCCAGATGTGATTACCCCCATGGAAGTAACGGAGCCTTCTTGGAAAACTTCGTAATCGGCTCTAGCTGCTCTCTTACCGTCTCCGGCAAGGCCAACTAGCACTTGGCTGGGAGCAGACTCCGCCAGTTTGGTAAGGGCTTCTTTTCCAACGAAGTCCAATGGCTTGTCTAGGCGAACTACCTTGCCAAAACCAGCTTGGTAGGGGTTAACTTCTTCATTCATCTCATGACCATAAAGCGGCATGCCAGCTTCGAGCCTGAGAGTATCGCGGCAGGCAAGCCCGGTTGGCATGAGTTCGAACTTGGAACCCGCAGCCATAAGGGCATCGAAGACTACTTCGGCAGAGGCAACTGGAACGTAAATTTCAAAACCGTCTTCGCCGGTGTATCCGGTTCGAGCCAGTAGGCAGTCAACGGATGCAATGTTGGCTTCCGAGATCGCGTAATACTTCAACTCTGAAAGCGGGGCAGCAGTTATTGCTCCAAGGATCTCAACTGATTTAGGCCCTTGGATAGCAAGTAGCACCCAAGAGTCGGATTCGTCTCTTACTTCTGTATCAAAACCAGTAACTCGCTTTTGGAAGGCTCCAAACACTACATCTTTATTAGAGGCATTTGCTACCACGAGGTAGCTAGTTTCTGTTAGGCGGTAAACAATCAAGTCATCGATTATCCCGCCTGCTTCATTGCAGATTAGAGAATACTTGGCTCTTCCCACTGCAATCTCGGAAGCTGCTCCAACGAGGGTGTAGTCAAGAAAACTAGCGGCATCTTTGCCTTCAATAAAGATCTCACCCATGTGAGAGATATCAAACAGTCCCGCTTTGGTTCTTACCGCTTCGTGCTCGGCTAAATCCGAGCTATATCTAACGGGCATTTCCCAGCCACCGAAGTCGGTGAAGCTAGCCCCAAGATTGGCGTGTTTTTGCCTTAGCGGGATGGATTTCATGAGACCAATCTAAAGCATTGCTGGTACCTTCCTTACCCGCAGACAAGCTCTGCCTGAGTGGGCTAGCTTTGATACGAGATCGACCCAGGAAATAGGAGTGTCAAATGTCCCAATGGAGTAACCACCCAGCAACCGCAAAGTATGGAAAGGGCCAGCTAAGTTTTGGTCAACGATCAGCCGATGTTCTAAGAAACGCCATGGGCTCTTGGCCCTTTGTGTTTGGAGCGCTTGGGTTTCTAGCCCTCTGGATGTATTTCAATAACGATGGCGCTTTTGATCCATTCCCTTTTATTCTGCTCAATCTCATCCTTTCGTGTATTGCTGCTTTGCAGGGAGCAATCTTGCTTATCGCAGCCAAAAGAGAAGACCAGATCAATTCTGATCTTGCTATCCACACCTACCAAATAGACCAGGAAAACCTTGAGCTAACCAAGCAGGTCCACGATCTCAGCAAACGCATCGAAAAGCTCACCCTAGAAGTTCACGAGGCCGTAAAAGCCAAGCACTAGGCTGGCTCGACCCACCCCGGTAAATGTCAGAGGGTCCAGCTAGTTTCTCTGGTAGTAATTGACTACTGCTATTGGGGGAGCATAAATGGGGATTTTTACCTGGCTTAAGAAAATACTTACCTACGATCCGTCGGTTTACAAACCGCCGGTTGACGAGATTCCTGAAAGTGGAGGGATGAGCGAGGGGGACTTTCGCTCTGGACCAGAAGGGTACTCGCCAAATACTTCCTACCCAGACACTTTCTATGGTTCTGGGGGAGAGCGCGACACTGGCCATGACGAGGGCGATTTCAACAGGTAGTTCTCTGATTCTGCTGGCTGCAAACTTTTCCTAAGTTGCGGCAATAGGCTTGAGGGATGAACGGAACCCCGAAATCCATATTTGGAACCTTTGCCCTGATTGAAATGATTACTTGGGCAGTACTAATCAGCGCGATAGTAGCCAGGGAAACAATAGGTCTGGCAGCGAACATGTTCTTTATTGCTGGGGCCACCCACGGTTTTGCCTTTATCGGCTATTGCGCTACCGCTGTATTGGTAGCCGTGAACCAGCGCTGGCCACTACTCCGCGGAGCCATCGCAGTAATGCTGGCGATAGTTCCTTTTGCCACCGTGCCTTTTGAAAAGTATCTAGAGAAGCGTAAGTTTCTAGATGGCGACTGGCGCACTGAGAAGTCCAACAATCCTTTGGATAAAACCAAGTTTGATCAGCTGTTTAGGTGGTTTATCAACCACCCGGCGATCCTTGTCTTGACCTTATTTGTCTCCGTTATTGGTTTATTCACGTTTTTGTTGTGGCTAGGGCCTCCTAGCGAGTGGGGCAACTAACCATTTCCTGATAATGTCCCAGACTCAGGTCTTGGAGGCAGAAATGATTCTTTAGCACCATACACTTAGCTAATGAGCGTAATGACTGGCATTCAAGCCCCGACTCAGTTTGCCGAGATTATGCACCGCGTTCGAAACGCTGGGTTACTTGAGAAAAAGCCAAGTTTTTACATTATTCGCCTCATCGCAATCACCATTATTTCGGCAGGTCTGTGGGTCCTGGGTGGTTACATCTCAACGCTGGTGGATCAAAGCACCATCTTTATTCTTTTGGCTTTCTTGGTTGTGGGACTACTTGGGATTGTCTCGGCTCAGTATGGCTTTATTGCCCACGAGGCGGCTCACAGGCAAATCTTCCGCAGCAGTAAAGCAAATGATTGGACCGGGTTGGTTCTTGCAAACCTATTTGCCGGCCTAAGTTATGGCTTTTGGCTTCGCAAGCACAATAAGCACCACCAAAAACCAAACCAAATCGGTGAAGACCCAGATATTGCCATCAGGGTTCTTAGTTTCACCCCCGAGTCCAGAGACTCCAAAAAAGGAGTAGAGCGTTGGCTGACAGAGCGTCAGGGCTACTTGTTCCCATTGCTACTTCTATTTACCGGCTTTGACCTATTGGTTGACAGCTTTGCTGGCTTGAAATACAAAGAGCGCAAGATTGGAACCAGGTTCTTGGAATTTGGTTTGATGATGATTCGCCAGATTGCTCCGTATGTAGTCTTCGCTATTTTGTTTGGCTGGGCCTGGGCCATAGCGCTTTGGTTTTTCATGATGATGATCTTTGGATTCTTTATGGGAGCAGCCTTCGCTCCGAATCACAAGGGAATGCCTCTTGTTGAAAAAGACGCCAAGATCGATTTCTTCACCAGGCAGGTTCTAACCAGCAGAAACATCAGAGGTAGTTGGCTGACAGATAACCTCATGGGAGGCCTGAACTACCAAGTTGAGCATCACCTGTTTCCTTCGATGGCAAGGCCTCATCTAAAGCGAGCTCACAAGATTGTTCTGGACTACTGCAAAGAGCACTCCGTGCCACTTGTTGAGATGAACTTACTATCTAGCTACGTGGTAATAATGAAGTATCTGAACAACGTTGGTCTAAGCAAGAACTCAGACCCTTTTGTTTGCCCGATGGTTGCAACTATGAGGCCAAGAAACTAGTTTCCACACTCCTGCCCCTACTCAATCAAAGGGCTCTTTGGGTAGACTTAGCAATGCACCTTCCAGCCTTCGTAGCTCAGTGGATAGAGCAAGAGCCTTCTAATCTCTTGGTCGCAGGTTCGATTCCTGCCGAGGGCGCTTTGGCTATCGTCGACTGCGAAGTACTAGAAATCTGCCTAGCCACAAGCCCAAGGGGCTCAACACAAGAAGCAATCCGGTAAGGGCAAAGACCGAGCCGATAGGGTTGCTTTTTTCAGTGAGTCCGGAAATCATCAGGAAATAAAGCCCTCCCATAATCCCCAGGATGCATGTTAGGACAAAGCTAAGGACAAACCCGCCAGTCCAAAACTTAGCAATGTTCATATTCGTCTCCTAAAAATGTTCATCTTTTGCCCTGAATCCTACTAGGGCATGGCAGATTTTGGCGGGAGAACTTTTGGATCGCAGTTTCAGGGCTCCAGTACTACTGATAGACTCATCCGATG
>CAXNHQ010000107.1:0-3998 GCA_964202285.1 Rhodoluna sp.
TGGAAACGAGCGCGAGATTGCCGACGCCATCGAGCAAGCGCTCAAGTCAGCCTCCCATCTAAGCGTGGTTCGAGATGGCGACGCAGTAGTTGCAAGTACCAATCTCGGTAGAGCAAAGAGAGTCATTATCGCAGGACACATCGATACTGTTCCGGTAGCGGGTAACCTTCCAAGCAAGCTGATGTCTTTTGAGCGCGAACAAGTTATTTGGGGTCGCGGCTCGGTGGACATGAAAGCAGGTGTTGCCGTGATGCTAAAGCTCGCCGCAACCGTGACCGAGCCAACAGTTGATGTGACCTGGGTGTTTTACGACAACGAGGAAGTGGAGGCTTCCAAGAACGGCCTTGGAAGACTAATGAGAAATCATCCGGATTTGATCAAGGGCGGTTTTGCGGTGCTGTGTGAGCCTACTGCTTCGATTGTCGAAGGTGGGTGCAATGGAACTTTGAGGGCCGAGCTAGTGTTTTCGGGCAAAAAGGCCCACTCGGCAAGGTCCTGGATGGGTGAGAACGCAATCCATAAGCTTGGTTCTGCTTTGGAGTTTTTATCTAGCTACGAACCACAAGAAGTGGACGTCGATGGATTGGTTTACAAAGAAAGCTTGAACGCTGTTTTGGTCAACGGCGGTATAGCAACCAATGTGATTGCCGATAGGGCAATTTTGACTGTGAACTATCGCTTCGCTCCTTCTAAGTCGCCAGCTCAAGCAGGGGATTATGTGAAGAGTTTGTTTACCGGTTGCGAGATCAGCATTGTTGATAGCGCACCTGGAGCTAGACCTGGCCTGCAAAGCCCCGAGGCCAAGGCATTTGTTGCTGCCGTTGGCACAGCAGTTCATCCCAAATACGGTTGGACCGATGTTGCCAGGTTTAGTGAACTTGGCATTCCGGCGGTCAATTATGGACCGGGAGACCCAAATAAGGCTCACGCGGATGATGAATCCCTGCCAGCTAGCCAGATTTACGCCTGTGAGAGTGGACTGAGAAATTTTCTGACCTCAAATCTTTGATAAACTTGGAACTTGGCCCACCGGCCAAAGTATTTCAAGGAGTAAAAATGGCAGCAATGAAGCCTCGTACCGGCGATGGACCCATGGAAGCAGAACGCGAGCCTCGAGGTCTTATCATTTTGCGGGTTCCACTAGAAGGTGGCGGACGCTTGGTTGTTTCAGTAAATGAAGAAGAAGCCAAGAGCTTGCACAAAGTCCTTGAAGGCGTAGTTAAGAAGAAGTAATTCTCTTGCTTGCCATCAGCAAGCCATCGCCCACTGGCGATAAAGCGGATATGAAATCCTGCTGGCTAGAAAAGAATCTCAAAACATCACGGTAAATTATCGTGGCCTCATCACGCATAGCTGGGTCTGGAACGCGATCTCGCCACAAAGCGTGCGAAATGGCAACTACGCCACCTGGCCGTAACAACCTAGAAGCCTGCCTTAGCTGATCTTCCAGATCCCCTCGTTCAGCATCTAGAAAAACTAAGTCATAGGCAGCATCTGCCATGTTTGACATGACCTCGGTGGCCTTTCCAGAAATTACCCTGGTTCGAAGCGGCGAAATCTTGGCATCTTTGAATGCCAGTTTGGCTGCCAATTGGAACTCGGAGTGGGAATCGATAGTTGCAAGAACTGAGTCATCGGAGGCACTGAGCATCCAAAGCCCAGAAACTCCGGCACCGGTGCCGGCCTCAACAATGGCTTTGGCCCCAAGGGATGAGGCAAGTAATGCAAGGTGAGAACCAACGCTGGCAGTCACACACTCAATACCAAGTTCTTCAGCTCTAGCTCTGGCTTCGATAATGGCTGGCGTCTCCTGGACAAAGTCCTCGGTGAATTTCCAGCTAGATATCTTGTCGACCATCATCTCTCCTAATCTCAAAGCTTAGAGCTGCTCGGGCTGAAATAGCCGCACCTTAAGAGGTAGCCTTTATAGGTGTTTGGAATCTCTGGTGAAAAGCTATTAATTCTTGGGTTGATAGCTATTTTTGTCTTAGGCCCTGAGAGGCTGCCTCACTACGCCAAGCAGTTAGCAAACTTCATCAAGTCGATGAAGAAAATGGCCGAGGGTGCCAAGGGTCAACTGCAAACTGAAATTGGCGAAGAGCTGGACTGGAAACAACTTGATCCAAGAAAATACGACCCCAGGCGTATCATTCGTGAAGCGTTAGCAGAAACCCCAACTCGCAGTCCAGTTGCTGCACTTAATCACCCGAAAACTAGATTTCAGCCAACTTTTGAAAAAGGTGACGTAGCGCCTTTTGATTCTGAAGCTACCTAGAGCTTCTTCATCACTTTCGCTAAGGCATTCATTAGCGGAGCCATTACTTTGTATTGCTTGGCTCTGGATGGAAAGTTCAATAGGCCGGTGGCGATACCAACAGTGCGTGCTTCGGTAAATCTAAGCAATCCGTACTTACCGTTTCTTCGGCCAACACCAGATTGCTTCATTCCTCCCATGGGGGAGTCAATCGAAGCCATTGAAGCGCGGTAGCCCTCGTTGATGTTGACCGATCCTGCCATCAGGCGGTTCGCAACTTTCTCTGCCAGCTTTACAGGACCAACCACCGAAGCGTTTAGTCCAAATTCGGTGTCGTTAGCTAACTCCACCGCTTGATCGATAGTGTCATAGCCGATAACTGCAATGAATGGACCAAACACTTCTTCGCGAGCTAGTCGCATTTCCGGTTTGATATCTGTCATCACGGTGGGGGAGTAAAAATAGGGTCCTAGTTCGGGAAGCGCTTTGGCCCCAGCCAATACTTTCGCTCCCTTACTAACCGCATCAGAGACATAGTCCTGCACTCTGGTTAGCTGGTTTATTCCGGTGAGGGTTCCCAGGTCCATGTTGAAATCATCGCTCTTGCCAACCGCTAGAGAGTTAACTCGTGAGCTAAGTTCCGCTTCAAAGGCCTGTTTTTGATTATTTGGAATATAGACGCGCTCGATGGAAACACAGAGTTGCCCAGAGTTTCCAAAAGCGCCAGCAATTACCTTCTCGGCGGCATCACCTAATTTGGCACCAGGAAGAATAATCAACGGGTTCTTGCCACCTAGTTCGAGAGAGTAACCAATCAATCTCTTGGCGGCTCGCTCGGCAACGATCTTTCCGGTCTTGGTCGAACCGGTAAAGGCAACGTAGTCCACTGAATCAGTTATCGCGTTGCCAACAGATGCACCATCGCCAACCACGATGGTCCACGCGGAATCTGGGATTCCTGCTTCAATGGCAAGCTTTCTGGCATAAAGGGAAACCAAGGCAGTTTGGTTGTCAGCTTTTTGAACAACCGTGTTTCCGGCAGCAAGTGCTGGCAGAACATCCAGCATCTGCAATGCAAGTGGGTAGTTCCAAGGTGTTATTACCCCAACTACTCCAACCGGTGAATAAGTCACATAAGAGCGTGTGACAAAAGGAACGCCTGAGGTAGTGATCTGTTTTTTTAGAACCTTAGGCGCAGTCTTGGCAAAGTATCTGGCAGAGCCTAAAGATCCGGCAACTTCTTCAAAGGCATGAGCTCTAGATTTGCCGGTTTCTAGCTGCAGTAAGTCCATTACGTTGTCTTGATTTTTCGCCAACAGATCATGCAGCAATCCAAGAGCTTTGGCTCGTTCCTTGACTGGAATAGCCGCAAACGCAGGTTGCGCCATTCTGTCATCGGCAACCGCCTTTGCAACCTGGCCGACACTTAGTTGCGGCAGGTCATAGATTTTCTTCCCGGTGGAAGGGTTCACGATGGTCACGTGATCTTGGGACTCGGGAAGATGGGATAGCAGCTGGGGGATACTGGATTCGCTCATGGCTATCATTCTACGAACAGATTATTTACTTAGGTTCCAGATTCAGCTTTCTACCAGAAAGGCCTCGGGACTGTTTGGCAAGCAAGCTAGCAATTAAGTCAATCTGGAGTGCCGCTGGGTCTTTCGAATCCCCTGCCAGGAGAGGATGACCTGAATCAGATCCTTCGCGCAAGGCTACCGAAATCGGACCTTGGCCAAGAAGTGGA
>CAXNHQ010000108.1:0-3992 GCA_964202285.1 Rhodoluna sp.
AATTCATTAGACAGTCGAATCAATGAATTAAAAAAGGAGAAACATGAAGAAGCGCAGATTGGGTCTAGTAGGCCTTATGAGCGTGGTTGCTGTGACTCTGAGCGGTTGTGCATTGCCATACGAGTCTCAGGTAGTCGAAGGAACCACGATCACAGTTGCCTTTAACCAAGCATTTGATAACTACAACACCGGATCGTCTGCAGGTAACGCGACTAAGAACGCAAACATTACCTACATGACTAACTCTGGTTTCCAGTACTACAACAACGTTCCTCAGTTGGTAAAAGACACTGGATACGGAACGTTTGAAAAGATTTCTGACGAACCTCTGACCGTTAAGTACACCATCAACGACGGTGTCAAGTGGTCTGACGGAACTCAGATTGACGCAGCTGACATGCTATTAGCCTGGGCCGCAAGCTCTGGCAAGTTTGCAGGAACAGCTGCGGAGTTCTCACCGGCTTCTACATCTGGTCTTGAACTAGTCACCCAGACTCCTGAAATCGATGGCCGCTCACTGACTCTTGTCTATGACGACGCATACGTTGACTGGGAGCTTGCTTTCGGTGTTGGTATGCCAGCCCACGGAACAGTGATGCTTGCTTACCCAGACATCACCGATCCAGCAGAAGCAAAGAAGTTGCTAATTGAAGCAATCCAGAACGAGGATGACGCTTGGCTAGCTCCTGTTGCAAAGAGCTGGAACGAGGACTACCAGTTCACTTCTCTTCCTTCGAACCCACTTCAGTACCTATCGAGTGGTCCATACATCATCGAAGAAGTAGTTGAGGACCAGTACATCACTCTAGTTTCGAACCCTGTCTACACATGGGGTCCGTCACCTAAGTTCGAGCGCATCACCGTTCGCTTCATTGAGGACTTCATCGCTCAGCTTCAGGCTCTAGAAAACGGCGAAATTGACATCGCTAGCGGACAGCCAACTGCTGACTCGCTAGAAGTAGCTAAGGGAATAGCCTCGAGCGCTGGTGCAACAATTCACCAGGGTGACGAAGCTTCTTACGAGCACATCGACCTAACCTTCAACAACGGAGGCCCATTCGATCCTGCTAGCTATGGTGGCGATGAGAGTAAGGCACAAAAGGTCCGTCAGGCATTCTTGCTGACAATCCCTCGTGACGAGATCATCGAAAAGATCATCAAGGCGTTGAACCCTAACGCTACTGTTCGTGAGTCTTTCCTAACCATTCCTGGATCGGACAGATACAACGCAATTGTTGCCGAGAGCGGTGCCGCTGACGTTCGCGACTTGGACATCGAGCGCGCGAAGGCTCTACTTGAGGAAGCTGGAGTTTCTACTCCAGTGGATGTCAATTTCTGGTACCCAACTGGAAACGTTCGTCGTTCACAGGAGCTTGAGCTGATTCAGTTGTCAGCTGCTCTAGCGGGCTTCAACGTTATTGACACTAGTGAGCCAGACTGGATGTTCACTGACCCAACAGTTGAGCCAATCAACCCACACGATGCAGTTATTTTCGCGTGGCAGTCAACCAGCTTGGCGGTTGCCGGTTCGGACCAGATTTTTGCGTCCTACACCGACCCGCTAGAAAAGGGCGGTAACTACAACGGTTACGCTAACCCAAAGGTTGACGAACTATTGGCAACACTTAACGTCACAACCGATCTAGAGCAGCAAACAGCAATAATGCTCGAGATCGAACAGAACCTAATCTCTGATGCATACGGAACCATGATCTTCCAGTTCCCTGGATTGACAGTTTCCAGCTCGAAGGTTAGCGGCGTTAGCCCAAGTGCACTATCACCTGGCTACTTCTGGAACTTCTGGGAGTGGACTCCAGTTACTGAGTAACTGGTTCTAGCAAGACTGAAATCTGGCTGGCAGCTTTGGCTGCCAGCCAGATTTTTTTGCGAAAATGCCTTTACCGTGAGTTGGTAGAGTCTCTACAGGAAAAGATTCAACCAAAGGAGGTCTCGGTGCTGGCTTTTGTCGTCAGAAGATTGTTTGCCACGTTGCTGGTGCTTCTTGCAGCCTCCTTTATTGTTTATGTACTAACCGCCTACTCTGGTGACCCACTTCTGGCGCTTCGCGGATCTAGTGACCCATCTGCTCAAGACAAGATCGCCTACCTTACTAAGGTCTTAGACCTAGACACCCCTCCGGTCCTTAGATACTTTGCCTGGTTAGCTGGAGTTGCTGGCTGTTTTGTGGGTCAGTGTGATTTGGGAATTTCGGTATCGCGTGGCGAGCAACTGGTAACCGACGCACTTGCAGCTGCTATGGTTTCAACAATTCAGCTGCTAACGCTAGCGACTATTGTCGCTATTGTTTTGGGAATCGCAATTGGAATGTCAACTGCTCTTCGTCAATACAGTGGCTATGACTACACGGTCACGTTCATGACATTTGTCTTTTACTCACTGCCAATTTTCTGGTTCGCTGTGCTGTTGAAAGAATGGGGCGCGATCCGATTCAATCAATTTTTGTACAATCCGGATGTGCCGCTGTGGGGTGTAATTTTGATCGCGATCGCCTCGGGGGCTTTTTGGATGGGTGTCGTAGGAGGAGATGGGAGGCGCCGAGTAAAGGTTCTATCAATCGCTTCACTTGCCACCTTTGCGGTTCTGCAAGGTTTGTTGCTAATAGGTTGGTTCGCGCAACCCTCACTTGGTCCAATCGGTATTGCCCTTGGCGGCGCGCTTGTATCAGTAATCGTTATTTCGTTAACTACAGGGTTCCAGAACCGCGGCATGATTTTTGCGGCGGGTAGTGTTATTGCTTTTTGGCTAGTAGCTTGGTACCCACTCCAGTTCTTGTTCTTCTTCATTCCTGAGTTGTGGACACTTCTTGTTCTAGTTCTGCTAGCCGTAGGAGTGGCCTTAGTTTCTGCACGAATTTTCGGCGGAGAAGACCGGAAGCAGGTAGGTCGCGCTGCTGGAATTATCAGCATCTTGACTCTTGGATTTGTGGTCATTGATCGAGTACTACAGGTTTGGTCTGACTATCAGCTGATGATCCCTCAGGCGAAGGGGATAATTTCCACCATAGGTGCCTCAACACCAAATCTGCCCGGAGACATGTGGTTCCAAATGTTGGATAGCTTCGGTCATTTATTGCTCCCGACGGCTGCGCTTTCAATAGGTTCACTAGCTGCATACACGAGATATTCGAGATCAAGTTTGCTTGAAGTTCTGAACCAAGACTACGTTCGAACTGCCCGCGCGAAGGGTTTGGCCGAACGGACGGTAATAATGCGCCACGCCTTTAGAAACGCGATGATTCCGATTGTTACCATCGTCGCATTCGACATCGGTGGGCTGATCGGAGGAGCGATCATTACGGAGCGAATTTTTGCTTGGCAGGGAATGGGTTCGCTATTTAACCTTGGTCTAAATGCGGTCGACCTCAACCTTGTAATGGGTGTGTTTCTAATCACTGGACTGGTTGCGGTCGTTTTCAACCTGATTGCTGATGTGGCTTACACCTCCCTCGACCCAAGAATTAGATTGAGCTAGGGAGGGTAGATGAGCACTTTAGAAAATCTCCCAAGGCCAGGCGAAATTGGAGTTAGCCAAGGCCAGTTAATTCGGCGTCGCTTTTTCAAGCATAGGGGTGCCCTAATGGGCCTAATTGCGATAATCGCAATTACGGTTCTCTCATTTAGTTCCGTAGGAACAATCCTTGGCGGCTCTGGAAAGTTATATGTTGACGACTCTGGAAATTTTGCCATCGATGGCTGGAGAATCCCAGGTTGGTGGAAGTACAACTGGTATGAGAACTACGACCTTGCTACCCCGGGAGGTACCCCAACAGCCAGCTTGTTCCCCTTTGCTATTGGGGACCACCCATTCGGCCAAGACACTCTGGGTAAGGATGTTTTTGCTCGAGTAATGCGCGGAATCCAACAGTCGCTGATTGTAATGTTTGTAATCGCAATACTCACAACAGCTATTGGGGTCCTGATTGGATCAATCGCAGGGTTTTTCCGGGGTTGGATTGATTCTGTTCTGATGCG
>CAXNHQ010000109.1:0-3942 GCA_964202285.1 Rhodoluna sp.
TGGCAATGGGGCGTACGAATATGAAAATGCGACCGCGATCCAAGTAGATGGTCTCACATCCGGCGTGAGTGCAATCGCCCTTGGTGGCGACACCAGTTGTGCGTTAGTCGGGGGCGGGGTCAAATGCTGGGGCGAAAATAGTAGTGGCCAGTTGGGAGACGGGTCCCAAAACATTAGCTCGACTCCAGTATCTGTGCTAAACCTTTCTTCTGTATCTGCCATCTCTATCGGTGGATCTCACAGTTGCGCTATAGCAGCCGGAGATGTGCAGTGCTGGGGCTCGGATACGAATAGTGAATTGGTGAACGGAACTGCCAATTGGTATACATCAACATCAGAATGGTCTGACCCCGTCGATGTGACCGATGAATCCTCTTTTACATACCCGGAAATGCCCGAAATAGTCGTGGATTCCACTGGTTTGGCTACGGCAATCTGGAGCGAATATGACGGAGAGAGCTTTGTAATTCGGTCGAGTACATCGCAAAGTGGCGGTGACTGGTCACCTCCTGTAGTGGTCGCAGATCCAGGTGAAGGCAAAAATGCCTTCGAACCAAAATTGACAGTGGATTCGAATGGTCTTGTAACAGCCGTTTGGACCTGCTCGGTCACTAGCTCGCAAGGCTCCTTTGTTCAGTCGAGCCGCTCAACAGGCGACGGTACTTGGACTCCAGTTCAGAACGTTTCTGACATTGCCGACCATGCTCAGTCGCCTGATTTGACCGTAGATTCGAATGGCCTAGTGACTGTGGTCTGGGCGGACTATGAAAGTGGTTGGTTGATAAGGGCTAGGACATCTCAAAGTGGCAGTGACTGGTCAACCCAAGCCGATTTATCTAATCCCGATCAAGAAGCCCAAAATCCTCAAGTCACCGTGGATTCGGCTGGTGTAGTTACTGCAGTGTGGCTGTGGTGGACTGGAACAAAATGGAGAGTACAAGCTAAGACATCTCAAAGTGGCGGTGACTGGACCCAAGAAGTTACAGATTTATCTGTTATCGATGATGAAGATCTAAATGTTGCCAATTACCCACCACAAGTTGTCGCAGATTCTGATGGAACAGTTACCGTGATTTGGAATGTGAACGTAGGCGGAAATTGGGCGATTAAATCAAGAACCAAGGTAAGCGGGGAAGAATGGTCACCCGTTGTTACTCTGTCACCAGAATCAGGTTCTGCCGGGGACGCAAAGTTGTCGGTGAATTCGTCAGGCTTGGTAGCGGCTATTTGGACATGGTTCGATGGAGCTGACAGCGAAGTAGTTCAAGTTAGAACCTTAGATCTTCCTGGAACATGGTCCAACAGCGTAAACCTGTTTAGTGGTCATCCAGGTTGCTCAAGTGATGAGGTTGGAGAGTGTGTTGGAAAACCTGAGGTCTTCGTGGATTCGACCGGTCGAGTTACAGCCATTTGGACACTCTCTAGTGGCAACACTTCTTCTGTTCAAGCTAGCTACTCGGAAAGTGTTGGCGAATGGTCAACGCCAACCGATATCTCTGAAACGAACGCGGAATCCGATGGCCAACAATTGACCGTGGATTCGACAGGATTAGCTATCGCCATCTGGGTCAGATATGAGGCTGGAAACGGTTCTATTCAGTCAAGCACTCGCAATAGCTCAATCCCCTCGTCAGGAACCTCAACAACTTTGGCCAAAACAGGCGCAAATACTGATTGGCTCATGTTTGCTGGACTCTTTGCGCTTTCCGCAGGAGCGGGTTTGCTCACCTTTGGCCGGCGCAAACGTAATTAGTAAAGTTCGAAAAAGCATTTATCACACAAGCATTTACTTTGGGCCTAGGAGCCCCTCGATAAAAGAGAACCCAGAGCATTAATGACAAATGAAACCCAATTTCGCATATTAAAGAAACCTATCGTTCTCATACCTCGGATGAACCCCTGGGGTCCGACTATAGAAATAAGTCGAGGCATGGCCATGTACCAAGATCGGAAGTTCCTTTTACTTAGCTTTCTCAAGGGTCTAGATGTCTGCCAAACCCTATCATCACCAAAATGGATGGTTATACCCAATGATGGGAACTTCTTAAAGCTGGGGTTGAATGCGCTGATCGCCAGGAGAGTACTGCGACCGACCGGTGGAATTCCCATAAGCACTTCACTCACGCGCAGGGCCGCTGCAGTTTCGGCGGGGAAAAAGTAACAGTCGCTTCCCGGGTGGAGGTACCAGTTTTCACTCGTTATTGCTTTATCTAGGCCTTCCGGATCATCGGGATTGACACCTAAGACTGTTTTTCTATGGATAGACCCGGCTAATGTCCCCTGACTTAGGATTTCTTGAATCTTTCCGTAGAACTCAGTCGTCACACAAATATCTGCGTTAGTGAACACGATGTAATCCGTGTTACTAACCAGGTTTTCAGGAAAGAAGCAGCGTAGCTTCGGTCTTATGCCTAATGTCTTGTTGACGGATATGTATTCAATGTCACGCCTAAGCACTTCCACTCCAGGGGTATTGACGGGAGTCCAACTGTAATCGCACACTTCAAAAACCTTTAGCTCTATACCGATTTTTGAAGCTTGAAGCGAAGCTCTTGAGATCGACTCAAGAGCCCTAGCGTGTTCGTTCTGGAGAGTGAGAGATGCGCCCGGATCAAGACCCGGGACTATATGGGTTATCTTCAAGACTCGATTTGTTCTTTCTCCCATTGATAACCGAATTTTGCCAAATCTTGTCGCCTGATTCTGGAAACAGAGTTTCGCACGAAATTGAAGTAATACTTCTGAAATGGTTCTGGTCTGGATCTAATGTTGGATTTTCGTCTAGGAAGGTAGATATCCTTGGTGGAATGTCCGAGTGCTTTCAATAACTCCTTTAGGTCTGCCTCAGCGCTTTCGTAGCGGATGATGTGGAAAGGTGGTAGTTCTCCATTCAAACTCAATTGTTGAGTAAACGAAAGGTTCTTGACTTTGGACTTATTCGTGAAGTACCAAATTGAGAACCACAATTTCAGAATCATAATTGGTGCAGTACTCGCGACCGAAATCCAGTAGGGGTGGCGCCTAAGCCTCCACCAGAAAAAGGAAACAACCTGATCCCACGGGTTTCTTACGCAAGAAACCTTTCGGTAACTTGCAAGCCTCTCGGCTCCGAGTAAGCGCACGAGTTCTCGAGTGGAAATATGGGGTGCCATAAAATTTGGTACCTTGACTCTGCCCCTAGCCGAAACGTAGCTGTCGAAACTTATACGTTCTGGGCTCGCTTCTCCAAATCCCGTGGACGGTACTCCAATTAAGTAATATTCTAGACATTCCTCAATGGAGGTACTTGCAGACTTTTTGGTTTTTACAAAAATAAATTTGTTTGGATGGGAAATCAGGACCATGTTAAGAAGATACACGAGCGCTGGAGCAGCCATTGAGCTATTTGATGTTTTGTCAACAGTTAAGGTTTGGCGTTTGCGAAGGCAGCTGAGGGGCTTGAGGGCTTCCCTAACTAATCGAAGACTGATTCTCGATGGAGAATTGCCGGTTCGTTTTGATGTCTTAGTGGTTGGGCCTGGAGGTAGTGGTTCAACCGAATTGATTGAACACATCTCGAAGTACTATGTCTGCAATTCTCCGACGGATAGTGATGGACTCAAGCACCTTCCCTCTCCCCCTCCCCTTCACTTAGCAAAGAAAATCCTCTTCTTACACGGCGAAGGCCAAGATATAAAGAGTAGTTTGTCAAGAAGGGGCATTCTCCTTATTCAACTCATTAAGCTTTGGCCGACTGGTTCAACTAATAAATTTAGAGATCGAATTAGTTTGGAATATCTAGCACGTTTGCAGGCCAATAGTTTCGAAAAGGACTCTGGGTTTGAGACTTTGTTCATTCATTACAATGACCTTTTTGAAAGCGGACAAAGAATATCCGAGTTTCTGGGAAACAAAGTTGGTTTCGTAGAAACTTTTCCCATGCGCCGTTCTCGAGGATCGGCC
>CAXNHQ010000110.1:0-3904 GCA_964202285.1 Rhodoluna sp.
AATAAGCCACTGGAAACTGTTTCCCATTAAGTGGTAGATTGGAACTTCGCCGCGGGGTGGAGCAGTTCGGTAGCTCGCCGGGCTCATAACCCGGAGGTCGTAGGTTCAAATCCTGCCCCCGCAACTAGTAAAAACCCCATCCACAAGGAGGGGGTTTTTAGCTTGTGGAGAATTTCTGCAAGGAGCGGAAATTGATTTTATCTTTCCTGTATGTCAGGAATTTCAAAACTAAGTTTTTTGCTTTCAAGCGCACTAATCGCAACAGTTGTAATCGGGCTCCAGGGACAAGCTGCAATGGCTTGCTCAACTGGATCTTCTGGGCTATCTCACGGATCAGCAGTAAATCGAAGCTCGGTAACTATCTGCGTTGGAGTTGGTTCCACTACTCCTGGTTCAACTACCGTTACATCAATTCCAGGTTCAAGCTCGTCAATATCAACTGCTCCGAGAAAATCTACCCCTGCTAAAGCCGTACCTTGTCCATCACCTGCACAGCTTCGCTATATTCCAAGATCTGCTGATGCCGCCGAGCGTTGGATTCAATCTCTTTGCGGCACACCTGCCAAAAAAGCCGCCGCACCAAAGCCCGCAGCTAGTCCACCTGCGACTACCACGGTGCGAACTACTACTCCCAGCACGTTTAGCTTCACGTCCGCATCGGTGACATTTCCACCCAAGCCTCTAAACGCTTCGATTCAACCCACCGGAAAGCTACTGCCAGGTCAAGTTTTTACCCTCACCTCAGACCCTTCAGTTCACGTTGGATCACAAATGATTCTGGGAAATCAAGCGGAAGTCTTATTCACCCCTGCTTTTGTTAGCTGGCAATTCAGCGATGGTTCGCGCCAACTTGGTGCAGTAGTGAGCCGCAGCTTTGACACCGCGGGGATGTATCAGGTGCGAGCCAGTGCCAGCTATTTTGTTAGCTATCGCATTGTTGGACAAACCAATTGGACTCCCGCCACGGGAGAAATCGTAGTCACAAGTAATTTGTTAGAACTAGAAGTTGATGGCAGGTACCCCGGTCAGAACCCTGCCCTTAGGGGAGCGCTCCTGGTAGCAGGAGATTGCCTAGAAAGACCCAGCTCCTTTGGTTGCTGACTCGTAATTCAAAAGCGGGCCGAGCTCTGCAATAAGGTTTATCTAAGGGATTACAAAGCTTGCTCTCCAGAAAATCTCAGGATTGTTTGTCACTATAGAGACAGACGAAAGGTTCAATAGATGACCAACAAGCCAGCCTAGCATCAAGGTAGTAGTAGGAAGCTAACTTACAACAGCCAGTTCCTATTCGATGGCCCCGTGGAGCTTCCGCCAAAGAAGCAGAAGATCAAAAAAGCCAAAGAGAAGCGACTGACTTTCTTCACTGCTACATCAGCAATAATGCTGGGTGTAATTCTTGGTGCGTCCATTGGGGCAGGAGCCGGGGTGCTGGCACAAAACTACCTAACTAGGCCTCCGGCCATTATCGTCAACAATTTGGAAAGTGTTAACTGGGTCACCGCTGCCTCTTCTGCAGCAGCACCCTCGGTGGTCACAATTAGAGTCGCCGGTCAAAACTCAGCTGGTAATGGTTCCGGTGTTGTGTTAACCAGTGATGGTTACATCGTCACCAATGCACACGTTGTCACACTTGGTGGCTCAACCGCCGATGTTGGCTTATCCGTGAGAACCAACTGGGGTGAGGTTTTTCCAGCCACGCTAATTGGAGTGGACCCAACAAATGATTTGGCTGTTATAAAAATTGAATCGACCAAGCCGCTTACCCCAATGATTTTTGCAGACTCAACAAAGATTAACGTTGGGGATCAGGTAGTAGCAATCGGTGCACCGCTAGGCTTTGAGGCCACAGTCACCCGCGGAATCGTTTCCGCTCTCAACAGAACAATTCAAGTTGCCTCCTCTGAAAACCCGGAAGAACAAGGTCTGCAGTTTTGGTCTGGCAGCTCTGTGCCTCCTGTAAATCTTGGAGTGATTCAAACTGACGCAGCCATCAACCCCGGTAACTCCGGTGGTGCTTTGGTAAATGACAAGGGAGAGCTTGTTGGAATCAACGTAGCAATTGCCAAGACCGGTTCCTCGGCTGAAAGCGGAAGTATTGGTGTCGGGTTTGCAATTCCCGCCAACGTCGCGAAGCGAATCTCAGATGACATCATTGCTAACGGAAGTGCAACTCATGGGGTTCTTGGAGTTTTGGTCACCGATTCAATGTCATCTGATTCTGGTTCTGCTTTTCCAGTCGGGGCATTGATTGTTGAGGTTACCCCAGGCGGTGCGGCTGACAAAATTGGCCTACTTGCAGGAGATGTAGTTATTCGACTAAACGATAAGTTAGTGACCAAATCCAGCGAGCTTACCTCTGCAGTGCGTCAGGAAAGAAAAGGCACATTGGTTGAAATCGAAATTCTTCGTGACGGCAACAAACTAGTGTTTGATGTGGTTTTGTAGCTCGCTTCTGAGTTACAGGCAAAGACTAATTGGAGAGCACAGTGAGTATGCAGGATACGGATTATGGGACAGATACCCTCACCGAACCTAAACTCATTGAGCCAGGCGATCATGAGAGATTTTCTCACTACGTAAAAAAAGACAAGATTGTCGAATCTGCCGTTATGGGAACCCCGGTTATTGCTTTATGTGGCAAGGTTTGGATTCCAGGGCGAGACCCCAAGAACTTTCCGGTGTGCCCTAAATGTAAAGAGATTCATTCGAAGCTCAAACCAGGCGATGACGATAAAGCTTAGACAAACTCCGTTGGTATAGCAGCCTCACCTTTTGTTAGGCGGTGTGCACTTGCCGGAAGCTCAGATTTGACGATTTGATGGTGTGAACGAGCAGTCGCTACCCCCAAGACCCCTTGATGCGACGGGTCAATTTTTCCATCGGTTACTAGAGTCACCAAAAGATTTCTATCTGCTGGCCCAAGCTTTACCTCGTGACCCGAAGCCACTATTTCTTTGGAAGCCATTCCGTCCCCATTGTGTTGGCGCAGTGCAAATTTCTTACCCCCGATGTTTGATTTCTTGGCAGATTGTTTGGAAACCGTTAGCCAATCACCAGACTCATTTTCGTAGGCAACCATTTTGTATACGAACCCAGCGGCGGGAACTCCTGAGCCTGTCACGACTGAAGTTCCAACACCGTAGCTGTCAACTGGCGCGGCGGCAAGGGATGCGATCGCGTATTCATTCAAATCATTAGTCACGGTTATCTTCGTTTTGGTTGCGCCAAGCTGATCCAACAAAGCCCTCGCCTTTGCTACCTCAATTGGTAGATCACCCGAATCGATTCGTATTCCACCTAAGTTTGTTCCAGCAACGCTAATGGCATTTTTAATGCCGGATTCAATGTTGTAAGTGTCGACTAGAAAAGTAGTTCCTTCTCCAAAGGCAGCCAGTTGGGCTTCGAATGCTTGTTTCTCGCTGTCGTGCAGCAACGTAAACGCGTGAGAAGCTGTTCCCATAGTCGGTATTCCAAAACTTCTTCCAGCTTCTAGGTTAGAAGTGGCGCTAAAGCCAGCAATGTATGCTGCCCGGGCGGCAGCAACTGCCGATGATTCTGCAGTACGCCGTGAACCCATTTCCGACACTGGTCTACCTTGAGCCGCTGTAACCATTCGAGCTGCCGCGCTTGCTACTGCTGAATCGTAGTTCAGGACAGAAAGAATAAGAGTTTCTAGAACCACAGCCTCGGCAAAGGAGGACTCAACTGAAAGAACTGGAGAGTAAGGGAAGTAGATCTCTCCTTCGGCGTAGGCATATATGTTGCCTGAAAACTTGTACTCACTTAGCCATTTGGCGGTGGGTTCATCGATAATCCGGTTGGCTAGCAGCCACTCGATTTCTGCGCTTTCAAAGCGAAACTCTGAGATTAGATCCAGCAGTCTTCCGCTTCCAGCGAATACTCC
>CAXNHQ010000111.1:0-3727 GCA_964202285.1 Rhodoluna sp.
CTTGAGATTTCAAATTGACGGGAATTGCGTCCAAATAGGAACGTAGATTACGCCTTGTTTCGGAGATCGAGTCGCCACCGAATTTTTCCAGAACTGAGTTGGCCAAGACCAGCGCGACCATTGCCTCAGCCACGATTCCTGCGGCTGGACCTGCGCACACAGCAGATCGTTGGTGATGTGCTTTGCTGTTCTCGCCAGTTGCGACATCAACCGTAGATAGCGCTTTAGGAACTGTTGAGATAGGTTTCATAGCTGCACGTACCCGCAACACTTCGCCTGTAGACATCCCGCCCTCGATTCCTCCGGCTCGTCCGGTAAGGCGTCGGACATTGCCAGTCTCATCTTTTGTCAGCTCATCGTGGGCAGCTGAACCTCGCCTCCTTGAGGTTTCGAAACCGTCCCCCACCTCTACACCCTTGATTGCTTGAATACCCATCAAAGCCCCAGCAAGCAAAGAATCCAATTTTCTGTCCCAATGCACGTAAGACCCTAAACCAGGCGGTAACCCGTAAGCCAAAACTTCGACAACACCGCCCAAGGTGTCACCTTCGCTGTGACACTTCTCAATCTCAGCCACCATCGAATCCGAATCCGGTTTAGAAAAACAGCGAACTGGGTCATTATCCAAATACTCGACATCCGATTGCATTGGAAGAGATTCTGAGCTACTGGAGACTGTCCCAATGGCGACGGTGTGTGTTACTAAATCAATACCAAGTTCACCCAAGAATCTTGCGGCAACTTCTCCCAGGGCAACGCGGGCAGCTGTCTCTCTCGCCGAAGCTCTCTCAAGTACCGGGCGTGAATCGTCGAACCCGAATTTCTGCATACCTGTGAAATCCGCATGACCCGGTCTAGGTCTAGTCAGTGGCTCTGCTCTCGCGCCAGATATCTCAGAGGCTTCAACAGGATCAGCCGACATGATCTTTTCCCACTTGGGCCATTCGGTGTTTTGGATTGTGATCGCTATCGGGCCGCCCTGGGTGAAACCATGACGAACTCCCGAACTAAGACTGACTTCGTCTTTCTCAAATTTCATTCGAGCACCCCGGCCAAAACCAAGACGTCTTCTGGCTAATGCATCTTGAACGTTCTCAGTCGTTAGTGCAACACCAGCGGGCATACCTTCGATGATGGCCACTAACTCAGGGCCGTGGGATTCACCCGCCGTCAACCAACGCAACATACCTAAAGTCTCTCACAATTGGTGATAGAGGTCACTATCTATTTGTGATTGCCGAAGCCATTACTTGTGCCAGCCGGGCCTTGTCTATGTTCAGGTTCATGTCTTGAGATTCAACGAATAACTCGACTTGAGCTACTGCCTGCCAAATCAGCATGTCAATTCCAGAGATTGATTCGGATCGCCAAGCATTGGCGGCAAAAGAAGGCCAAGGAGTGTACGACGAGTCAAATAGAACTCCGCGGGGCTGTTGATTCGACGCGGCAATTTCGCGCCAGAACGCATCAAGAGCGCCGGCTGGGACAAACGAAAGAACGAGATCTGAGTTTTGAACCGCAGATCCGTCTAACGCCACAACATTGCAAGCCAAACCTAAATCATCACCGAACAACTTCAGGTCTGCTGAGCTCTGTTCATTCCGAGCCATGATGGAAATATTCGCATTTGGATAAAGCCTTGATATAGCAAGAACAGCAGATGTAGCGGTTGACCCAGAGCCTAGAATGTGCACCTGTTCTGGAGCCGAAACATCCGAAAGAGCCTTTGAGATTCCGAATACATCCGTATTGTGGGCAACCCACGCGCCATCCGATAAGACAAGAGTGTTTGCGACCTTAGTAAGTTCCGCATCGGTGGTTGCACGCTCAGCAAACTCAAATGCCTCCCGCTTTAGCGGCATGGTCACACTTAGCCCCGCCATGTCATTATTTGCGATGAATTCAGCAAGCCCCTTGGCTGGAATTTCGTAGCCTCCGTATTGAAAATCAATTCCAAGAAACTCGTAGGCGCTGTTATGAATTATTGGTGACAGGCTATGAGAGATTGGTGATCCAACCACGCAGAAACTAGTTGTCATACCAGTCCGGGTTATCCTTCTCCCACTGGCGGAGCAACTTCACGTATTGGAGATGCTCTGCATAAGTCCTCGTGAAAATTGTCTCCCCAGACCTGAGATCGATTGTGACGAAATACAGCCAATCTCCTGCTGCAGGGTTTAGGGTCGCATCAATGGCTATCGAACTTGGAGAGCTTATGGGGCCTGGAGGAAGTCCGAGAAAGTTGAATGTATTGAAGGGATTGGCTTCCTGTTGAGCTTGTGAAAGTTCTATGCCATCGAAGTTATATACAACGGTGGTGTCGGTTTGAAATGGCATCTCCACATCGATGCGGTTATAGAGAACTCTCGTAACCTTGTAGTAGTCCTCAGGTATGTTAACTTCTCGCTGCGTAATTGACGCCAGTGTTAGGACTCTATGCCAGTCCGACTCTGGAACCCCATAACCGACAAGCTCTTCCTTCATGCGCTCAACCATTGCGCGCAGAATGTCCGCTGGCGAATCTTCAAGATAAAAAGTGTAAGTTGCAGGAAATAGATATCCTTCGATGGTTGGGGCCTGGGCCGGAATCCCAAGTCCCTCAAGGTCAGCAGCTGCTCGTTGAATCTCATCCATAGAGTAACCGGTTACCTCAGCAATTCGGTTAAAGATCTGAATTGCACGGTACCCCTCTGGGATAGCAATTTTATAGTTCTTCACGTTGGAAGGGTCTTTGATTATGTTGAGGGCTGCTTCATAGCTCATTTGCATCTTCAAAACAAAGCTACCTGGGTAAAAGGTTGGATTCGTTTGCAGCATTAGTCTGTACAGGCCTTCGGCCTGGCTAACCACTCCCGCTTCATAAAGTTTTTGAGCAATTACTAGCCCGTCATCACCCTCGTCGATGCGCACAATTACCTCGCCGTAGCCAGGGCCTTCGAAGTCGACAACCGTGTAAGCGCTGAACCTATCCTTAATAGAATCAATGTTTAAGGCAATGACAGTAGCCCCGAGAGCACCGACCAAAACAATACCAAGCAGCGTGTAGAGCAGGACGCGACTTCTCTTCTCGACTGATCTACGACCCAAGTGGATCACCTACAGTCCGACCCGCGGCCTCACCCGATACTCGCTCTGTCTGCAATACAGACTCGAGGATTACAACCGCACTGGCGCTATCAATTATTGACTTGGATGTCCTGGCGTTCTTGCCGGACTCTCTTAGATTCCGTGCCGCCGAAACCGTTGTCAGTCTCTCGTCGATCAAGCGAACCGGAACTATAGTGGACGCTTGTAGCAAAGAGGCAAAGCTCCTTGCGTCAGCTGTTGACAATGTCTGCTCTCCAGAAAGTGACACTGGATCACCAATGTATAGCGCCTGAATATCGTTATCGTCTACTAGCCTGATTATCTCCCTCACCGTTACGTATTCTTCAGCAAATCGCGTAACCGAATCTAAGGGGGAGGCAAGAATTCCTGATGGGTCACTGATCGCTATCCCGAGACGCGCCCGACCAATATCTATAGCCATTTTTCTTGCCATGATTCTATTTTACCAAAGCAGCTTCGATGGCCTTTATCGCTTGCGGAAGCTTGCTGGTATCTGGTCCACCACCCTGCGCGAGATTGTCTTTACCGCCTCCGCCTCCCCCGAGAACTTCCGAAGCGATCTTGACTAATGACCCACTCGCTAAGCCAGCCTGTCTAGCCTTTGCGGTTGTCGCAACCA
>CAXNHQ010000112.1:0-3717 GCA_964202285.1 Rhodoluna sp.
GATCCAACCGCAAGGATGTTCTGCGACATTATGACTCCAGACGGGCAACCAGCTGCTGCGGACCCACGAAACGTTTTGCGAAGAGCACTTGCTAAAGCAAGCGATCTTGGTTTTTCTTTTTACATCCATCCAGAAATTGAGTTCTACCTACTGAAGTCCTCTCAAATTGGACCAGAGGGCCCAATTCCAGTTGATAACGCTGGATATTTTGACAACGTCCCAGGCGGCACCGCCCATAACTTCCGCAGACGCGCTGTCACGATGCTTGAGCAGCTCGGAATATCTGTTGAGTTTAGTCATCATGAGGGCGGTCCCGGACAAAACGAAATTGACCTTCGCTACGCTGACGCCCTAACCATGGCTGATAACATCATGACTTTCAGAACCGTAATCAAGGAAGTCGCTATCGAGCAGGGCGTTTACGCGACCTTCATGCCCAAGCCTTTCACCGAGCACCCAGGTTCTGGAATGCACACTCACATGTCTCTTTTCGAAGGCGACACAAACGCGTTCTTTGACGCGAGCGGGCAGTATCGCTTGTCTAAGGTTGGCCGTCAGTTTATGGCCGGACTATTGCGACACGCTCCCGAGATCACTGCGGTTACCAACCAGTATGTGAACTCCTATAAGCGTCTGTGGGGCGGTGGAGAAGCTCCAAGCTTTGTTTGTTGGGGTCACAACAACCGATCGGCTTTGATTCGTGTTCCTCTCTATAAGCCAGACAAGGGGCAGTCGTCCCGCATCGAGTACCGCGCTATCGACTCTGCGGCAAATCCATACCTTGCCTACGCCCTGTTGCTAGCAGCAGGACTCAAGGGCATCGAGAATGACTACGAGCTTCCCGCCGAGACCGAAGACAACGTCTGGACCCTAACGGATTCGGAGCGTCGGGCAATGGGCATTGAACCACTGCCTCAGTCCCTCGATCACGCCATCAGAAAGTTTGAAGAGTCTGAACTTGCAGCAGAAACGCTAGGTGAGCAGGTGTTTAGCCACATGCTTGCCAATAAGAGAGCGGAGTGGGCTGCGTATCGCACCCAGGTAACCCCATTTGAGCTAAAGCGGAATCTAGAAACACTCTAGAAGCTCATGGTCCAAGAGCGCAGCACCGGATTATCTGAGCTTGCCGGCTCTGGCTTTATCGATCTCGACAAAGCACAGCAGAATCTCACAATTTTGTCTCAGCAATTAGGACAGATTGAAACCAAACTGCTTGAACCAATCGGCAGCACTCAAAATCCAGACCAGTGTCTCGAGCTGCTTGTGCGCCTCGCTCGAGATCACAGCACCAAGATAAATTCCATTGCAGGTGATGAGGCAACCCTTGTGCGCTTATGTAAGGTCCTTGGGGCATCTGTAGGACTGTTCGAGTTTCTAGTTAGGGAACCTTCAGTGCTCAAACTATTCTCGCTAGAGCCAAAGTTACCAACCGCCGAGAGTTCACTTGTCGCACTTACCAAAGCTGCCAATGGTGTTTCAGAAATTAGAGTTGCTTATAGAACTCAACTCTTGCAAATTGCCATTTATGACGTTTGCTGCGAAGACCCCGTTGGTGAAATTGGCGTGGTGGCAGAAGCTCTGGCTGACTTGGCTGGTGCTGCTATCGAAGCCGGACTGATTCTTGCCAGGACAGAACTTTCCGATGAGACACATCCAGGTCACTTGCCCAAGCAAGAGGTGGCTGACACAAAGATTTCGGTGATTGGCATGGGCAAGTGTGGCGCGCGAGAACTGAACTACATTTCTGACGTGGACGTAATCTATGTCGCCGAAGCCGCATCTAGTCAGATAAGTTCCGATAGAGCGCTAGAAGTTGCTACCAAAGTCTGCAGCAGAATGATGCGGATCATGGATCAACCCGAATCGGAACCTGCGCTTTGGCAAGTCGATGCCAACTTGCGTCCCGAGGGAAAAGCTGGCGCTTTGGTTCGTTCCCTAGAGTCGCACAAAACCTATTACGAAAGATGGGCTGAAAGCTGGGAGTTTCAAGCACTGCTAAAGGCAAGGCCAATTGCTGGAGATGTTCAACTAGGTAATGATTATTTGGCGATGACCCAGCCAAAGGTCTGGGAGTCCGCCGCACGAGCCAACTTCGTTGAGTCGGTTCAGCGCATGAGACAGCTTGTCACCGACAACATTCCCAATGCTGAGCTCGACTCTCAAATCAAACTAGGCCCAGGTGGGCTGCGGGATATTGAATTCACCGTGCAGTTACTTCAGTTGGTACACGGTAGAACCGATGCCAAACTCCGCTCAAAGAGCACCCTGGGTGCCATTGAGTCACTCGCCGAAGGAGGATACATTGCCCGCGATGATGGCAAACGCTTCAGCGATCACTATCGGTTTCTTAGGCTTCTTGAACACCGTATCCAACTCAATCAGTTGCGTCGCACCCACCTCATGCCAAGTGACGACAATTCAAGGCGTTCTATAGCAAGAGCGATCTCGCTTGAGCTAAGTTCGAAAAAACTGATCGAAAGATGGGAAGCTGTCAAACTTGAGGTTCGGGACTTGCATCAGCAGCTGTTCTATAGGCCACTACTAAGTGCAGTTTCTGGGCTTAGTGATGAAGACCTTGAACTCACCAGCGATCAGGCCCAAGCACGACTCGGGGCAATCGGGTTCCAAGATACCCGAAGCGCGCTTGCGCATATCACCGCTCTAACCTCGGGTATTTCTAGGCGCGCTTCAATTCAACGGCAACTACTTCCGGTATTACTGCAGTGGTTTGCCGAGGGCACTGACCCAGACGCCGCCCTTCTAGCATTTAGAAGACTCAGTGAAGACCTAGGAGAATCACACTGGTATCTTCGGATGCTACGAGACTCATCTGGTGCCGCTAAGAGAATGACCCAAGTCTTTTCCACCAGTCGGCTGGCAACTTCGCTATTCGAAAAGATGCCCGAGGCAGCGGCCTGGTTTGACCGAGAAGAAGAGCTTGTTCCTCAGAAACTAGAGTCCTTGCAAGCCCAATTTCAGGCCATTATTTCACGCCACGAAGATGTTGATCTAGCCTCAGCAAGCATTAAGGCAATTCGCAGAAAAGAAACCCTGAGGGTTGCCATAGGTTTTGTCATCGGAAGTCTTAATCTCGAATCGACAGCAAAGGGTCTTTCTGAGATCACCCAGGCATACCTAGTTAGCATGCAAGAGCTAGCCACGAACTCCATGCTTGAAAATAGAGGATCGCTCAGTCAGGATCTCGCAATAGTTGCAATGGGTCGGTTCGGCGGAGCTGAACTGGGCTTTGGCTCGGATGCAGATGTGATGTTCGTTTATAGGCCCACAGTCGACGATGTCAATATCGCTCAGACCGAAGCAGAGGAGCTGGTCTCCGAAATTCGCAGGTTATGTTCTGATCAAATACTTGAGTTTGAGTTGGATCTTGACCTTCGTCCAGAGGGAAAAAACGGACCAATAGTCAGATCGATTGATTCATACGCTAGCTACTACAAACGCTGGGCTGGAACTTGGGAGTCACAGGCTTTACTGCGAGCCCGAGTAATCTCTGGCGAAAAGTTAGTTGTGACTGAGTTTGTGAAGCTGGTTGATCGGTATCGGTACCCGAAGCAGATCGAAACAATCGCCATCACGGAGATTAGGAGAATAAAGGCAAGAGTCGAAGTTGAGAGGCTCCCGCTTGGGGCTGACCCGACTAGGCATCTAAAGCTTGGGCGTGGATCTATCAGCGATGTTGAGTGGCTAGTGCAGCTACTT
>CAXNHQ010000113.1:0-3714 GCA_964202285.1 Rhodoluna sp.
GGTGCGTCGCCAGAGCTTTTAGTACGCGTTTCCCACGGCCAGGTTTCGGCCAGGGTTCTGGCGGGAACAGCAGCAAGGGGATCTTCTGAGCAAACTGATCAAGATATTTCAGCAGGTCTTTTGGTTTCTGAAAAGAATCTGCACGAGCATCAGTTCGCGGTTGAGTCCATGGTTCAAGAACTATCCCCGTTCTGCACCGCAGTAGATACTGATGAGAAGCCATTTACTTTGGCTCTTCCGGATGTCTGGCACCTTGCCAGTGATGTTTACGGGAAGCTAAAGAAGAACATATCGGTTTTGGATTTGGCTGCGTATTTGCATCCCACCGCTGCTGTTGCTGGCACCTCACGCAAGGCGGCACAAGATCTCATAAATGAATTAGAGCCATTCGATCGCGGTGGCTATGCGGGACCGGTTGGTTGGATTGGTGCTGATGGTGACGGAGAGTGGGCAATCGCGATTCGCGGTGGTTACATCGAGCAAAACGTTGTCACAGCGTATGCAGGGTGTGGATTGGTTTCCGAATCCGAACCGCAAGATGAACTGGCAGAAACCGAACTAAAGTTTGCTCCGATTCGCGGCGCTCTAAGTTAGAGCTTTACCTCGATAAGCACTCGACCTTTAGTGGCAAGTGCATTTCGTAACTCTTCTTCGTTGGTAGGGCAAAAGTAGCTAAAGCCATAAGCGTTTGCTAGTGACCAATAATCTACTTTTTGACCTGCTCTAAAGACTCGGTCAAAGACAGCTTCTTCAACAACTTTTCTAACCTCAAGTTTTTCAAAGAGTGAGCCTCCTTGATCGTTGACCATAATCAGCTGCAAGTTCAAATCTTCTTCGCTGTCTTCGATCATCGAAGATGCGTCATGAAGCAAAGTTAGGTCGCCGATGATTGCCCGTGTGTAGGACCCTTCGCCACCTAAAGCGATCCCGGTGGCCGTTGCGATGGTTCCATCAATTCCAGACAATCCCCTATTTGAAAAGACCTGTACGGCTTTGATAGGAGCCCAGGTGTCAGCTTCACGAATCATTCGAGATGCTCCAAGCACGATGGTGTCATCTATTTCGCTGACGTTATACACGGTTTCAATAATCTTTCTACGATCAAGTGATTTGCTAGTTTCTTGAACTGAGAGCCAGTTGTGTGCGGCGACTCTCCACCTCACTAACCAGTCACTACTAACTTCTCCGTTGACAGTAATCTCGTCAGCAATCTCTTTGGCGTTGCCATATGGATTGAAGGGGCCCATTAGTTTGGATTTGATTACAACCAGTTCAATATCTTTTCGTGCAATAAGTTTTTGAACCTGGCGGCTGAGGGTAGGTTTGCCGTAGACCACCACTCGTTGAATTCCATCAGCTAGGTCTTTTTCTTCCTCCAGAAGAGCTGGGTAACCAACGATTGCGTTAGCTCCCACGCGGCATCTGGAGCTTGGCTCTGCAAAAATAGGCCAGCCAAATGCTTCGGCCGCTTCGAGAGCTTCGAGTCCCGCTTCAGCTCCAGCCACCAAGATCGTGTTTTTTTCTCCCGACAGGATTGCAAAGGTTGGTTGGGGAGTTTCTTGTTCAAGTAGTTTCGCGCCAGTGTGCAGATCACTTGCGTTTGGTTCAGCAGAAGAAAGTGGTTCTCTAAAACAAAGGTTTAGCTGCACTGGTCCAGGAGAATCCTGATTGATTCCAAGTGCTGTTGCTACCGCTTGCTCAGCTAGTTCTTTGACAAACTTAGTGTCTACCGGTTCCGTTGGCGCTTCGATATCGATGCAGGCTCTAACGAAATCTCCAAAGATGCCGACTTGGTTTGTAGTTTGGTTTGCTCCCACGCCACGCAGTTCAGCTGGACGATCGGCGGTTAGCAATATCAGTGGAACACCGCTGTGGCTTGCCTCCAGCACAGCAGGAAGCAAGTTGGCCACGGCAGTTCCCGATGTGGTGATTATGGCAACCGGCCTGCCGCTGGCTTTGGCAGCGCCTAGTGCGGTGAAGGCCATAGAGCGTTCGTCGATGCGAACTCGAAGGACCAACCAGTTGGCATCGTGAAGCTGCTGAGCCGCAATAGCAAGAGACTGTGACCTAGACCCGGGTGCGAGAAATACTTCCTCGACTTCTAGTTCAGATAGAGCCGCGAGGAGGTTTGCTGAGAAAACTTGAGCTGCTGAGGGCATTGGAGTTAAGACTTATCCTTACTGGCACTGTCGCCAGAGTCCTCATCTGGGTCGGCAGTGTTCTCTGGTTCTTTGGATTCTGGCTTTTCTTTATCTAACTTCTCTGAAAGGTCCCGCAAGAATGTTGGGTCGTCATCTGGGGCAACTATCTTGGTCTTGCCAAGGGGGTTCTTCGGCCCACCTAATGGTCTTCCCAGAACTAGATACAGCAATCCACCAACAATTGGGACAAATAGGCAGATTAAGATCCAGGCCCACTTGGGTAGGTTTCTAACTTCATTCCTTTTAGCGCTGGCAGCAAAAACAGTCACAAAAACGGTGAATAGCAACCAAGCGGCGAATATAAAAAGTAGTCCTCTAACCATGGTTTAACTCTAAGCCAGATACAAACCTAGAATGAAACTATGAAAAATCCTTGGATAGTCTTCATTGCTGCTCGATTGGGTCTATTCGCGGGCTTCTTAGCGATTTTTCTCGTTATTGGCTTTGATTGGCTCTATTCCACTCTGATTTCTGGAGCCCTAGCGTTGGCTGCTTCCCTGGTTTTCTTGCAGAAACAGCGGGATGCTCTTTCCAAAGACATCTATAAGAAGTTTGGCAAAGACAACAATTCAGCTACGCCAGATAGCGACGCAGACCTTGAAAACCAAATTCTTGATTTAGAAAGCGCCGACAACAAGCCCGAGGGTGAGAAGTAGGGCGTAAGTCAGGGACGCAAAGCTAGTAAGTTTCAGCACCAAAACGAGCTCCTTGGCTGACTTTGCAGTCAAAACAATCAAGGTTGCAGGTGCTACCAGGAAGAGCGCTGCGTAAGCCAAGAAGCTAATTGGATACAGCAGTGAGAAGTAGAGAAGTACCACAAACGGGAACCAGGTCATAAAAATGAATAGTCTCTTTGCCCACTTGGCTCCCATTCGAACAGCAAGGGTTTTCTTAGAGGAAGCCTTGTCAGTTTCAAGGTCTCGAATGTTATTGACCATCAAGACCGCGGCGGCGAAGCTTCCGGCCGCAATACCCCCGAGTACAGAATTGAGATCTACAAAACCAATCTGGACGTAAGCGGTTCCAATTGTTGCCACTAACCCAAAGAACACAAATACTGCAATTTCGCCAAAGCCCGCGTATCCGTAAGGGCTCTTGCCTCCGGTGTAGAACCAGGCCGCAACAATCGATAGCAACCCAACAGCAATCAGCCACCACTGACCGGTTGTGACAACAATCTCAAAACCGCTTGCTGCCGCCAATATGAAAAAGAACATCGCAGCAGTTTTCACTGACTCTGGCTTTACAGACTTTGACCCGGTAAGCCTTAGTGGCCCAACACGCTTGTCATCCGTTCCGCGAATACCGTCTGAGTAATCGTTAGCGAAGTTGACACCTATTTGCAAAAACAGAGCGACGCCTAATGCAAGAGCAGATAGGAGTAAGTCAAATCGCTGCATCGCATCGGCAGCTCCAGCTCCAATAGCTACCGGTGCAATGGCTAGCGGGAGGGTGCGAAGTCTTGCTCCCTCAATCCAGAGGCGTATGTTTTTCTTATTCACATGGACTCCTG
>CAXNHQ010000114.1:0-3684 GCA_964202285.1 Rhodoluna sp.
GGAAAGGATAAGTGCCAAGATGATTACCCAAGCAGACGAGCAGCGCGTATTAGATCTAGTCCCACGAGGGCTCTTTATCAACGGCAGCGGGCAAGCCGCAGCTGACAAGCAAACTCTGAATGTAATCGACCCTGCAACCGGCAAAGTGCTAGTTTCCATTGCCGATGCCGCCCCAGCAGATGGCATGGCAGCTATGGAAGCAGCTGACAAAGCCCAGCAGGCTTGGGCCAAGACCGCTCCAAGAGAACGAGCCGAGATTCTTCGGGCCGCTTTCGAAAAAGTCACCGCGATGTCAGACGAATTTGCCCTAGTAATGTCTCTTGAAATGGGTAAACCATTTCAAGAGGCCAAGGGTGAAGTCGCCTATGGAGCAGAGTTTCTAAGATGGTTCTCCGAAGAAGCCCCAAGGATTACCGGCCGCTACGGAACAGCCCCCGATGGTAAAAACCGCATCATGGTTCTCAAAAAGCCGGTTGGACCATCGCTTTTTATCACCCCCTGGAACTTCCCACTAGCCATGGCAACCAGAAAAATGGCTCCTGCCATTGCAGCTGGTTGCACCATGATTCTCAAGCCTGCGGCACTAACCCCGCTGACATCAATGCTGTTTGTGAAGGTCTTGGAAGAAGTTGGAATCCCAAAGGGTGTCATAAACGTTATTCAAACCACCAGACCTGGACTTGTCACCGGCCCAATCATCAAAGACGAAAGACTACGTAAGCTCTCTTTCACCGGATCAACCGGTGTCGGAAGAGCACTTATTGCCGACTCTGCTGAGCGAGTTCTAAAAGTCTCTATGGAGCTAGGCGGTAACGCACCGTTTATTGTCTTTGAAGACGCCAACTTAGACAAGGCCGTTGAAGGCGCCATGCAGGCAAAGCTTCGCAACATGGGAGAAGCCTGCACCGCAGCGAATCGAATCATTGTTCACGAGTCAATATCAGCAGAGTTCTCAAAACGTCTTGCCGAGAAAATGTCAGCTTTGAAAGTTTCCCGTGGAACCGAAGAAGGTGCCAACATCGGGCCACTAATTGATGACAAGAGTAGAAACTCGGTTCATGCTTTAGTCCAAGACGCAGTTTCTAAGGGAGCAAAGGTTCTAACCGGTGGAGCAATTCCATCAGGCGAAGGATACTTCTATCCACCAACTGTGTTGGTGGATGTTCCTGCCAACTCCGAAATCCTAAAGGAAGAAATCTTTGGTCCAGTGGCACCGGTTGTTACATTCAAGACCGAAGACGAGGCAATCAAAATTGCCAACTCAACAGAGTTTGGCCTTATTGCCTACGCCTTCACACAGAATCTAAACCGAGGACTAAGGCTTGCAGAAAGACTTGAGGTTGGAATGTTTGGCCTAAACGCCGGAGTCATCTCCAACCCCGCAGCGCCATTTGGGGGAGTCAAGTCTTCCGGCCTAGGCCGTGAAGGTGGCTTTGAGGGAATCGAAGAGTATCTTGAAACTGTTTACGTCGGCATAGCCGATCCGGTAAACGAATAACCAATTGAATATCCAAAAAGGCTCGGGGGATCCTGTGAACAAAAAATTCGGCAACACAACAAAGCTCATTGCGCTTTTTGCACTGTCAGCACTGGTGCTTTCTGGCTGCACCAAACCAAATCCAGTTGTGACCACCAAGCCGAAGCCAAAACCGACACCTGTGGTGATTGAGTATCAAACCGCTCCACTTACCGGTTTCACATACGTCAAGGGCGCTCCAGAAACCGTGAGCTTGGGCCTTCCTCCAGTTTCTTGCAAGATAGACAACGCTGCCGCTGGCAGGCCGCAATACAACCTCAACAAAACCGACATGGTGTTTGTTGAAATGGTTGAGGGTGGACTAACCCGGTTGGTTGCAACCTGGCACTCTCAGGCAGTAGACAAAGTTGGACCGGTTAGATCGATTCGACCAATGGACGCTGACATAGTTGCTCCCTACGGTGGAGTGTTCTGTTTCTCAGGTGGACTTTCTCAATTCGTTGCGATGATGCGAGAAACAGGACTCTACATGGCTGATGAAACTTCAGAACGTGACGCAGCAGAGGACTCATTTTCTAGAACAAAAGAGAAATCAGCCCCACATAACTTGGTTGTGAACATGGCGCTATTGCAGTCCCAGCATGCTGACCGAGGTGGGGCAGGAGCCATGTTCACATACTCGGAAGACATTCCAGAATCCCAGAGGTATGTTCCAGACCCAAAGACCGTGAAAGAATTCGAAGAATTTCACGTTTATCGCCGCACTCAAATGACCGGCACCCCAACAATTGACGTCACGGTTAAGTACCCGATGGCCATCAGTTACTGGGCAGGCGATGGTGCTGGAAACATGCTTAGAACGCAAGATAAAGCACCTCATCTAGATGCAGTAACCAACGAGCAAGTCAGAGCGAAGAACGTAGTTGTAATGGAAGTTGCAATTGACAACACTTATGGACAAATTCCAAAAACCGTTATGGTCTCAAGCGGAGCCGCGTGGGTGTTCCAAGATGGCAAGAGGTTCGAAGGAACCTGGTCAAAGTCATCTCAAGCATCCCCCATTGAACTTTTGGATGGCAGTGGAGCAGTCATAAAGCTTCTTCCGGGCAACACCTGGGTGGAGCTCAAGCCCGTTAAGTCCACCATCACAATTACCTCCCCGTAGGTCTATCCCAGCTACCTAGGGCAGCCAAAAACCCTTGAAAACACTGGCCTGTAGGGGTGCTAGGGCTACCTGCCAGCTGGCAGCAAAAAAGGCAGGAAACTAGTCCTCGAACGGCTCTCGGCCGGACACAAGCTCCCAGGGAGTCTCGTGTATCTCACTTTTTGAGACCAATGCAGAGCCTTTGACAAAGTCTTGATAAACGATCTCGATTATTCGACTCGCTGACTCACCTGGGTGAGGTGAGCTTGCCTCAACAAGTTTTTGAATCTCTGTTTCTCTACTCGGCAAAGAATTCTGTTTTGCTTTTTCGATAACTTTAGTTAGCTCTGCAAAAGATTTACCGCGAATGGAACTCGCGGCAGCTATCTCACCTGTCGCACTGAACTTCCAGTGATCCGCATTTTCAAAAAAGATTGCAGGCTTTTTTGTCACGAGTGGATACTCACCAAGAAAAGAAATGCCATCGGTTACTAAAAGATCAGTAGCTAGAAATAATCCTGCGTAAGAACCATCTTCATCGGTGTAAGTGTTGGGTAATTCACTCCAAGATTCTCTCCAAGAAGATAACTTTTCTGCGTCAATGACTTTTCTGTCGGTAAGTGTGCTCCAAAGAAATGGATGAGGCCGTAAAACTATCTGAATGTCAGGATTTGCTGTTGCAAACTCCAACATTTGTATATAAATCTTTGAAAAAACACCAAAGTTATACCAGTGAGGTGAATAAGAATGATGTGGAGCCCAAATTATTTTGAATTTTCCTTCTTCAAGGGGCCAAGAAGACTTACCTGCTTGCGCTTCGCGAGCTAAATTGTCAATTTTTGGTGAACCAGTGAAGTGAACGTGAGCGTTTCCACGCTCAGTTAGGGCATGTGCATCAACAATTTGCTTTTCTTGAGTGAAAACAAGTGAAGCAAGCTGATGAAGTCGCTGGGTAAACAAGTGTGTTGCCACCGGAGCATCACCTTGACCACCCCCTGGTTCATCATCAGGCTCGTCAACCATCACTAGAGAGAAATATGGAACATAAACGAGCCTGGTGAAC
>CAXNHQ010000115.1:0-3614 GCA_964202285.1 Rhodoluna sp.
TCTTGGCTGTCTCATCAAATAGATGATTCACCTGAGCCTCGTCGGCCACGTTGACCTGAATAAACGTGCCATCAACCTCGGCAGCTGCCTTCTCGCCTGACACCGGGTCCATGTCACCGATGACGACCTTGGCACCCTCAGCCGCGAAGCGGCGAGCGGTTGCTAGGCCGATGCCGGAGGCACCGCCTGTGATCACCGCTACTTTGCCCGCAAGACGCTGGGTCAGATCTATCTTCTTTACTGTCATTTGTTTCTCCTAATCAGCGGGGTAGTAAACGGTTTTTTCTTCGGTGAAGTGTAGCGGTGCATCGGGTCCAAGCTCTCTTCCAAGACCGGACTGCTTGAAGCCTCCAAATGGAGTGTTGTACCTGACGGAGGAGTGAGAGTTCACAGAAAGGTTTCCACTCTCCAAAGCTCTTGAAACTCTAATTCCGCGTCCTAGGTCACGGGTCCAAATAGAACCACTTAGTCCATACTCAGAACTGTTGGCAATTTCTAGTGCCTCAGCTTCGTCCTTGAATCGGTAAACCGAAACAACAGGACCGAAGATTTCTTCGGTCATGCAGCGATCAGTTAGCTTGCCTGGGGTAAGTACTGCGGGTGCCATGAAGTATCCCTTACCGGTTGGAGCATTTCCTCTGAAGGCAACGTTGCCATCGGAAAGATACTGCTCAACGTTCTCGAAGTGTTTCTTGGCAACCAGAGGCCCCATCTCGGTTGCTTCATCGGTTGGGTCGCCAACTTTGTATGCCTTTACTGATTTTTCTAAGCTCTCCATAAAGCGCTCGTACACCGAAGCCTCAACCAAGATGCGGCTTCTTGCGCAGCAGTCTTGCCCTGCGTTTTCAAATACGGAACTTGGAGCTGCAGCTGCTGCCTTATCAACATCGGCGTCTGCAAAAACAATGTTGGCGCTCTTGCCACCAAGTTCTAGAGTTACCCTCTTGACCTGATCGGCAGCTTTGCGCATAACCTGCTTGCCAACTTCGGTGGAACCAGTGAAGACCACTTTGCCAACCTTGGGGTGAGTGAGGAACCGATCTCCAACAACAGAACCCTTACCTGGAATTACCTGGAACAGTCCTTCTGGAAGACCTGCCTCTAGTGCGAGTTCGCCAATCTTGATACTCGATAGTGGTGTCCACTCGGCTGGCTTTAGAACAACGGCATTGCCAGCTGCCAAGGCAGGAGCAAAACCCCAGCTAGCGATGGTCATTGGGAAATTCCACGGAGTGATTACTCCAACCACGCCAATTGGCTCATTGAAGGTAACGGCTATTCCGCCTGCAACTGGGATCTGCTTACCGATCAGTCGCTCAGGCGAAGCCGAGTAATACTCGAGCACGTTTCGAACGTGGGTTGCTTCCCAGCGAGCCTGGGAGATTGGGTGACCGGAGTTTCGGACTTCTAGCTGAGCTAGGGCTTCGATGTTTTGATCTACGGTTGCGGCAAAGCGATGCAACAGCATGGCCCTATCGGAAGGGTTTAGTGCAGCCCACCTTTTCTGGGCTTTGGCGGCTAGCTCGATGGCAGCGTCAGTTTGACCGAGGTCTGCATGAGCGATGGTTTCCATCTGCTCTTCCGTTGCAGGGTTAATCAGGGTGTAGCTCATTTAGATCCTCGATACTTTCTTGCCGCTTCGACTAGGCCTTCAAAGATTCTGAGATCTTCGAGAGTTTGTTCTGGGTGCCACTGAACCGCAACACCAAAAGGGTGATCTTCTAATTCCACGGCCTCAACAATTCCGTCTTCGCTCTTGGCGGTTACTTTGAGCCCCTTACCAACTTGGTCAATGGCCTGGTGGTGATACAACGCCGCGTTAGAAACTTTATCGCCCACTAGCTCGCCAAGAATGGAACCCTCTTCAACAGAAACTTCCGCTGGGCTAAATTCTGCGTTGCCTTTTTGGTAACGGTTATCGCCGATTACATCCGGCAGGTGTTGAATCAAAGTTCCACCACGGTTGATGTTTAGCATCTGAGCTCCGCGGCATATTCCAAGAAATGGAAGATCGGCTTCAATAGCAGCGGATAGTAGTTTTTCTTCGAGCTGGTCACGAAGCTTGTCTGGCTCTTCGGCTTCGCTGTGAGGTGCTTGACCATATCTGGATGGGTCAATGTCTCTTCCACCACAAAGCATTAGTCCGTCCAAAGAAGCAATGATGTCTTTTGCCTCAGCACTTTCTAGCTGCTGAGGTGGGATTATTACTGCTACCCCGCCGGATCTGGTTATTCCTTCGATATAGAAGGCAGGAATCATTGCCATTTCGGTATTCCAAACTCCGGTTTGTCCAGGCTGGCGGTAGCTAGTTAGACCAATAAGAGGCTTAGGTCCGCTCAAAGCCGCGCACCCGCTCCCAATCAGTAATCGCACTGCTAAAGGCACTGATCTCAGTCTTGGCGTAGTGGATATAATGATCTACAACCTTGTCGCCAAAGCTTGCTCTTGCGATCTTGGAGTTTTGGAACAGATCCAGCGCTTCTTGCATGGTGGCTGGAACGTGAGGCTTGCCTGAGGCGTAGCCATTTCCTTGGGTCATGGGCTCCAATTCGAGCTTGTTCTCGATGCCATAGATACCGGCGGCGATCATGGCTGCGGTAGCTAGGTACTGGTTGACATCCCCGCCAGGAACGCGGTTTTCTACTCGCATTCCAAGGCCCTGTCCTACTACTCGCAAGGACACTGTTCTGTTGTCAGCACCCCAGGCAACTGAGGTTGGGGCAAAGCTTCCTTCAACGAACCTTTTGTATGAATTGATTTGAGGAGCGTAAAGCAAACTGAATTCGCGCATGAGGGCGATTTGTCCCGCGATGAAGTGCTTGAACATAGCTGACATACCCATCGGGTCTGACTTGTCGGCAAAGACCGCTTTGTCATCCAAAGACCTAAAGGACATGTGGATGTGGCAGGAGTTTCCTTCACGCTCGTTGTATTTAGCCATAAAAGTCAAGCTCTTGCCGTGCTTATCGGCAATCATCTTGGCACCTGATTTGTAGATGCTGTGGTTATCGCAGGTGGTCATGACTTCGTCATATAGGAAAGCAATTTCTTGCTGACCCAGGTTGCACTCGCCCTTGACTCCTTCGCAATACATTCCCGCATCGTCCATCGAGTTTCGGATGTCTCGAAGCAGCGGTTCAACTCTGGTGGAGGCAAGTAGGTCGTAGTCAACGTTGTAATCAGTTGAAGGCTTGATGTCTTTGTAACCTTTAGCCCAAGCCTCTCTGAAGGTGTCATCAAAGACTATGAACTCAAGTTCAGTTCCAACTAGAGCCTTCATGCCCATCTTCTCGAGTTTGTCCATTTGTGCTTTGAGAATTGAACGAGGGGACTGGGGGATTACTTCGTGAGAAGTGGTGTGAAGATCGGTTGTGACAATTACGCTGCCAGGAAGCCATGGCGCCATGCGCATGGTTTTCATGTCTGGAACCATTGCCATGTCGGCGTAGCCGGTATCCCAAGAAGAGATCTCATAGCCCTGGATGGTGTTGTTTTCGATGTCAACTGCTAGTAAGTAGTTGCAACACTCGGCTGCGTGACCTGCGATGTTGTCGATGAAGTGCCTTGCGGCCACTCTCTTACCGATTAGCCTTCCCTGCATGTCGGTAAAGGCC
>CAXNHQ010000116.1:0-3610 GCA_964202285.1 Rhodoluna sp.
GGTCAAAGTCCTTTTGATCATTACATTTTCTGCATCGCCGGCGACGGCGACATGCAGGAGGGGGTCACCTCAGAAGCGTCGTCTCTTGCGGGTCATCAGAAACTTGGAAACCTCGTTGTTCTTTACGACTCGAACCAGATATCAATTGAAGACGACACTCAAATTGCCTTCACAGAGGATCTAGAAAAAAGATACGAATCCTACGGCTGGCACGTTCAGGTAGTCAACTGGCGCAAAACTGGAAAGTACGAAGAAGATCTGCAAGAGCTTTTCAGCGCAATCGAGCAGGCCAAGTCGGTCACCGATAAACCTTCTTTGATTACCATCCGCACGATTATCGGTTGGCCGTCCCCCAAAAAGCAGAACACAGGAAAAATTCACGGCTCTGCCTTGGGAGCTGAGGAAGTGGCGGGTCTAAAGACCGCTCTAGGGTTTGATCCCGAAAAGCACTTCGAGGTTTCCGATGCTGTCATCGAGTACACCCGGGGCTTTAGGGAACGAACAGAAAGTATCCGAACCAAATGGGAAAGCGATCTCCAGCTCTGGAGAAAGAACAATCCTGAAAATGCAAGACTTTTTGACCGCCTTGAAAGCGGCCAGCTTCCAGATTTTGATTCCGCCATCGGTGAATTCGAAGCAGGCACGGAAGTTTCAACCCGAGCAGCCTCGGGAAAGGTTCTAAACGCATTTGCCAAGATTATGCCTGAGCTTTGGGGAGGTTCTGCTGACCTAGCAGAGTCAAACAATACAACAATTGCCGGGGCAAAATCCTTCGTTCCCGACGTGCACTCAACTAACGAATGGTCTGGAGATAAATACGGCAGGGTGCTTCATTTCGGTATTAGAGAACACGCAATGGGTTCGATCCTCAATGGAATAGCGCTGCACGGAAAAACTCGCTCTTATGGCGGAACTTTCCTAATCTTTAGTGACTACATGAGGCCCGCGGTTCGACTCGCCGCTCTTATGAAGGTTCCATCGATTTTCGTTTGGACACATGACTCAATCGCCTTAGGAGAAGATGGTCCAACTCATCAACCTATTGAGCAGCTGGCAGCCCTGCGAGCTATACCAGGACTTGATGTAGTAAGACCAGCTGATGCCAACGAGGTCAGCTACGCGTGGAAGAAGATTCTTTCAAGACGGCTTAGTCCAGCTGGCATCGCCCTTACACGTCAGAACCTGCCGGTCATAAATCGTGCAGTTCCTGATCCAACCGGATCGGTGGCTGCTGCGGCTAGCAACGTTGAGTTCGGTGGTTATGTTTTGGTTGATGCCTCCAATTCCAAACCAGAGCTGATTATTATCGCCACTGGCTCAGAGGTTCAGTTAGCGCTTGCTGCAAGACTTGAGCTTGAAACTGCGGGTGTAAAGGCCCGAGTGGTTTCAATGCCTTGTGTTGAATGGTTTGAGGAGCAGTCCGAGAGTTATCGAAATAGCGTCTTGCCACAGAACGTCTCGGCGAGAGTTTCAGTTGAGGCAGGGCTTGCTCTAGGTTGGGCAAAGTACGTGTCTCAGGGTGATTCGGTTTCAATCGAGCACTACGGAGCTTCTGCTGACTACAAGACTCTGTTCACCAAGTTCGGTATAACAACCGAGGCCGTTGTAAAGAAGGCAAGAGAAGTTCTTGAAAGGTCAAAATGAATTCAGCTCTTGACCGATTAGACGAGGCAGGTGTGAGTATTTGGCTAGATGACCTATCCAGAGATCGAATCCAATCTGGATCTTTAGCCGAGCTGATTTCATCTCGAGCAGTTTCTGGGGTTACCACCAACCCAACCATATTTGCTGGCGCCTTTGCTAAAGGAGATGCCTACGCTTCCCAGCTAGCGGAATTGGCGGCAAAGGGAGCAAGCGCGACCGAGGCTGTCTTTGAAGCGACGACCTTGGATGTTCGAATGGCTTGTGATGTTTTTAGCGATGTCTATAAGAGGACCAAGGGCGTTGATGGGCGGGTTTCTATTGAAGTTGAACCTGGAATTGCCATGGACCCAGACAAAACCATCACGCAGGCGAAGCAAATTTTTGAGGCCGTTGGCCGTGAAAATGTGATGATAAAGATTCCAGCAACCGTCCCGGGACTAAGCGCTATTACAGAAGTTCTCGCAGCTGGAATTTCAGTAAACGTGACATTGATTTTTTCATTGCAGCGTTACGCATCAGTCATTTCCGCCTTCAAAGAAGGAGTGCGGAAAGCTCTGATTAACGGTCATGACGTTTCGAAGATTCACTCGGTGGCCTCGTTTTTCGTATCCAGAGTAGACACCGAGGTAAACAAGAGATTAGAGGCTATTGGTGGTGAGCAGGCGTTAGCTTTGAAATCAAAGGCAGCGCTAGCGAACGCTAGGCTAGCTTATGAACTTTTCGAGAACCAGTTTTCAGCTTCCGATTGGCAAGATCTCAAGGAGGCAGGTGCCAACAGGCAGCGCCCCCTTATGGCCTCCACGGGGGTAAAAGACCCATTGCTACCAGACACTCTTTATGTGACGCAGCTGGTTGCACCTGAACTTGTGAACACTATGCCAGAGGCGACCATGGAGGCGGTCTTCGACCACGGTGAAATATCCGGGGATACCATCACAGGACACTATCAGCAGTCCAGGGATGTATTGGAAGAGCTTGCTGAGCTCGGAATTTCTTACGAAGAGGTCGTGTCGCTTCTTGAAACAGAAGGCGTCGAGAAATTTGTTGCTTCCTGGGACGACTTACTCGAGACAGTTTCAAAGGCTCTGCTGGGCAAAAAATGACCATAAAAGTTTCAACCAATGGTGCCTCATCTGTGGCTGTTGCCACCGTGATTCAGGAGCTGGTTCGCGACAAAATCGCGAGTCGGATTTTTGCTAAGGATCACACTCTTTGGGGTCTAGACGCGCAAGCAGAAGCCTCTATTCGATTAGGTTGGGTTGATGCAGCCGCGGAATCGCTTGCGCTAGTCCCAGAAGTTTCTGAGCTCAGAAAGGCTCTTATAGGCAGCGGTCTGACCAGAATAGTGCTCTGCGGTATGGGTGGTTCTTCGCTAGCTCCGGAGGTTATTGCTGCCTATGCTGGCGTGGAGCTTGTGGTGCTGGATTCAACTCACGCGTCACAAGTTCGATCAGCAGTGTCAAAGGACATAGCAAAAACTGTAGTTGTTGTCTCATCTAAGTCTGGCTCAACCGTAGAGACCGACTCGCAGAAAAGAATTTTCGAGCAAGCGTTCGAACAAGCAGGTATCGACAAGACTTCTCGAATCATTGTGGTAACTGACCCGAACTCCCCCATGCATAAGCAAGCGGTCCTGGATGGCTATCGAGTGTTTCTTGCCAATCCGAACGTGGGAGGAAGATTTTCGGCCCTTACTGCGTTTGGTGTGGTTCCTTCGGTTCTGGCAGGTGTAGACATGCTACCAATTCTGCAAGATGCAATTTTGGCAGCTGATGCATTGTCCAGAGACGAAGCCACAAATCCCGCACTCATACTCGGTGCGGCAATGGCAGCAACAGCATCGAACCAAGGTTTCAGAGACAAGTTAGGAATTGTTTCCACAAGTGACGAAGTTTCAGGGTTTGGCAATTGGATGGAGCAACTAATTGCTGAATCGACAGGAAAGCACGGTTGCGGCGTCTTGCCG
>CAXNHQ010000117.1:0-3567 GCA_964202285.1 Rhodoluna sp.
GCAAGAGCTGGAGACCAGGAGAAAAGCCTGGACTCCACTTCCACCCCGCTATACCCGAGGCGTACTCGCGAAGTATTTGAAGCTGGTGCACTCTTCTTCGGAAGGTGCCTACTGCGGATAGTCGCGGATCACTTGGTTCAAACGAGCTACTAGGGCTTTGGGCCCGAACAGCAATTAGAGCAGTTAAAGGGAATGTGTCGAGATGTCAACTGAGGTTCTTTCAGGAGCCCAAGCCATTGTGCGCTCGCTAGAGCTACTTGGGATAGACACCATTTTTGGTCTGCCAGGTGGAGCAATCTTGCCAACCTATGACCCACTTATGGATTCCACCAAGATTCGCCATATCCTGGTTCGTCATGAACAAGGCGCTGGTCACGCAGCAGAAGGCTACGCCTCAGCTTCTGGAAAGCTTGGCGTTTGTATTGCTACCTCAGGTCCTGGAGCTACCAACCTAGTTACCGCAATTGCCGATGCATACATGGACTCCGTGCCTCTTCTTGCAATTACCGGTCAGGTTGCATCTACTCATATTGGAACCGACGCTTTCCAGGAAGCGGACATTGTTGGAATCACAATGCCAATTACCAAACACAGCTACCTGGTTACCAAAGCAGAAGATATCCCTGGCGTGATTGCAGCTGCAGTGCAGATTGCAACTACCGGTAGACCTGGACCCGTTCTCGTTGACGTAGCCAAAGATGCTCAGAACCAGAAGTTTGATTTTTCCTGGCCACCAAAGATTGATCTACCTGGATACAACCCAGTAACCAAGGCGCGCGGCAAGCAAGTTGCCGCAGCAGCTGATTTGATCATGAAATCCAAAAAGCCAGTGCTTTACATAGGTGGCGGAAGCATCAGATCTGGCGCTAGCCCAGAGCTTCTAAAGATCGCCGCCCTAACTGGCGCTCCAGCCGTAACAACCCTGATGGCCAGGGGAGCCCTGCCTGATTCTCACCCGCAAAACCTTGGAATGCCAGGCATGCACGGCACCGTTCCTGCGGTTACCGCCCTGCAAAAATCAGACCTTCTTATTACCCTTGGCGCAAGATTCGATGACCGGGTAACAGGAGATGTGAAGAGCTTTGCTAAAGAAGCCAAGGTCATTCACATCGACATTGACCCTGCCGAAATCGGCAAAATCCGCTTCGCCGATGTGCCTATTGTGGGAGATCTCAAAGAAGTACTTGTTGAGCTAAACGCCGAGCTAGAGCAAAGGAACAAGAAGCCAGATCTAGCTGAGTGGTGGAAATTCATTGAGGGTCTAAGAACTCGCTACCCACTTGGCTATACCGAACCAGAAGATGGCATGCTGTCTCCGCAGTATGTGATTTCCCGCATCGGCGAAATCTCTGGACCAGAAGCTGTCTTTGCTGCCGGTGTTGGCCAGCACCAGATGTGGTCTGCTCAGTTCATCAAATACGAAAGACCAAACAGCTGGCTAAATTCCGGCGGAGCCGGAACCATGGGTTACTCAGTTCCAGCAGCCATGGGTGCAAAGGTTGCTCAACCTGAGCGTCTCGTTTGGGCTATCGATGGCGATGGCTGTTTCCAGATGACCAACCAGGAACTTGCCACCTGCACCATCAACAAGATTCCTATCAAGGTTGCAGTTATCAATAACTCCTCTCTTGGAATGGTGAGACAGTGGCAGTCGCTTTTCTATAACAGCCGCTACTCCAACACCGACCTACACACCGGATCAGACTCCTTGATGATTCCAGATTTCGTAAAGCTAGCTGATGCTTACGGATGCCTTGGCATCAGGGTTGAGAAAAAAGAAGATGTCGACGCCGCCATCAAGCTTGCTATTGAAACTAACGACCGCCCGGTTGTTATTGACTTTGTTGTTGGTAAAGACGCCATGGTTTGGCCGATGGTTCCAGCAGGATTGTCTAACGACGAGGTCCAGTTCGCCAAAGATGCAGCACCGGTTTGGGACGGTGAGGAGTAAAGATGTCCAGACACGTTCTCTCCCTGCTGGTTGAAGACAAGCCAGGTCTACTTACCCGCGTAGCGGGTCTTTTCGCTAGGCGTGGCTTCAACATTGAATCCCTAGCGGTAGGAACCAGCGAAGTAGAGGGTCTTTCCAGGATCACCGTGGTGGTCCAAGTCGAAGGCCACGCCCTCGAGCAGGTAACCAAGCAGCTAAACAAATTGATTAACGTAATCAAGGTCGTTGAACTAGAGCCAGAACAAGCCGTGCAGCGAGATCACATTCTGGTCAAAGTCAAAACCGATGCCACCAACCGCTCTCAGGTTCTAGAGGCAGCCGATCTGTTCCGCGCGAGAGTAATCGATGTGGTGTCAGACACTTTGATTATTGAAATCACTGGGGACTCTTCCAAGTGCCAGGCTTTTATCAACGTGCTTGAGCCATTTGGAGTCAAAGAGTTAGTTCAGTCTGGAATCTTGGCCATGGGCCGAGGCTCTAAGTCAATTAGCGACAACGTTTCGAAGTAATACCCAGATTTTCAAAACTGTAATCAACCAAATAAAGGAGAAATAACATGGCAGAGATCTTTTACGACAAGGATGCCGATCTAGCAATCATCCAGGGGCGCAAGGTTGCCGTTATTGGCTTTGGCTCTCAAGGTCACGCTCACTCCCTGAACCTCAAAGACTCAGGTGTTGACGTGGTTGTTGGTTTGCAGGAAGGCTCTAAGTCCAAGGCGAAGGCAGAAGAGCAGGGCCTTAAAGTTCTAACTCCTTCCGAAGCCTCCAAGTGGGCAGATGTCATCGTTGTCTTGGCACCGGACCCACGTCAGCGCGACCTATACACCGAATCAATCGCGCCAAACCTAGAGCCTGGAAATGCAATTGTCTTCGGCCACGGTTTTGCCATTCGCTTTGGATACATCAAGCCACCAGCTGGTATCGATGTTTTTCTTGTTGCACCAAAGGGCCCAGGACACATAGTTCGTCGCGAGTACGCAGATGGCCGAGGAGTTCCAAACCTAGTTGCCGTGGAGCAAGACGCAACCGGCAAGGCAATGGAGCTAGCGCTAAGTTACTCCAAGGCAATTGGTGGTACCCGTGCCGGAACCATCAAGACCACCTTTGCTGAAGAAGCAGAGACAGATCTATTTGGCGAGCAAGCAGTACTTTGTGGTGGAGCTTCCCAGCTGGTTCAGTATGGTTTCGAGACCCTAACCGAAGCTGGCTACCAGCCAGAAGTTGCTTACTTCGAGGTCCTACACGAGCTCAAGCTAATTGTTGACCTGATGTATGAAGGTGGAATCGCCAAGCAGCGCTGGTCTGTTTCAGACACCGCTGAATACGGCGATTACATCTCAGGACCAAGAGTTATTGGCCCAGAGGTCAAGGTTCGTATGAAAGAAGTACTTACCGACATCCAAGACGGAACCTTTGCCAAGAGATTCGTCGCTGACCAGGACGCTGGAGGGCCAGAATTCCTAGCGCTACGTGCCAAGGGTGACGCTCACCCAATCGAAGAAGTTGGAAGAAAGCTAAGAAAGCTATTTTCTTGGCTCAAGAATTCTGACGACTACGAAGAAGGCAAAGCTGCTAGATAACTAGTTCTTCTGTTTTGAAAACCCTCGCTTCGGC
>CAXNHQ010000118.1:0-3543 GCA_964202285.1 Rhodoluna sp.
CAAACTCCCGTGTTGGTATAAGTCTAAGCTCAAGTTGATTCTTTGCAACCAAAGTTAGGCTTACTACGTGCCAACAATAATGACCATGCGTCAAAGACGCCTCATCACGCTAAGTGTTTTAGCAAGCCTGACTATAGTTTTACTCCTTATAGCTGGAGCCAATTCAGTCTTTTCTTCGTTAGCGGAGCCCAAACCGTTAGTTTCTGCATCCCCTGATCAGCAATCACCATCACCAATTCCCACAGACCAGGTTGACTCCAAACCTATCTCTATCTTCAATCCGCCAATTCGTTCTATTGACAACCCAGAGTCAACGTGGTTGGTTTCAAACAAGCATCGGCCACTTTCACCAATTAGCTACGAACCAACAACGCTTCGGGTGCCAAATCTAGCGGACCCCCGAGTACAGAACCCATCAGAGCAAAAACTCAGAGAGGAAGTTGCCTGGGCTACCGAGCGGATTGCTATCGCCATGAGTAAAGCAGGCGCGGGGACCTTAGTTCTCAATAGTGGCTACCGACCCTACGAAGAACAAAAAGCCATTTACGAAAGAGTCAACAACCTTCAAGGTTTTGCTGTTGCCGAGCAACTTGTTGCAAGAGCTGGCTATAGCGAACACCAGACTGGATTAGCAGCTGATTTCTCAGCTGCGGGCCAAGGGTGCGTGATTCAGGTTTGCTTTGGTCAAACCGCAGCCGGAATCTGGCTCAGTGAAAACGCCCACCTTTTTGGTTTCATTATCCGATACCCAGAAGGCAAAGAAGGCGTCACTGGGTTTCAGTATGAGCCTTGGCACCTAAGGTATGTAGGGACTGCGCTTGCCCTCGAGATGAATGAAAAAGGCATTCAGACCCTAGAAGAGTTTTGGCAGCTACCAGCCAGCCCTGATTATCTCGGCTAAAAAACTTAACCGCTGGGGTCTTTTGGGGATTAACCTTTATACATGCCCACCAAAAATAGTGATTCCGCAAAAAAGCTTTCCTATGCATTTTTAGGTCCAGCCGGAACATTCACTGAGCTAGCCGTGAAGCAAATCAAGCAGGCTAAGGGCGCTTCACAAATTTCGGTCGATCACGTTTCTGAAGCGATTGAGTTAGTCATATCGGGCAAAGTTTCTAGAGCTGTTGTTCCCGTTGAGAATTCCATCGAAGGCGGAGTCTCAGCAACTCTGGATGCACTGGCCAAAACAGAAAGTATTCGCATTTACGGCGAATACCTTGTTCCGGTGACATTCAATCTTGTTGCTAGACCCGGGACAAAACTAAAGGACGTGAGAACCATCGCCACCCACCCGGTGGCTTACGCTCAAAGCCGTAAATGGTTGCTCGAGACACTTCCCAAACATGTTCACCTGCCATCAACATCAACTGCCGCGGCGGCCAAGAGCCTCCTAGAAAATCAAAGCGCCGACGCAGCGATTGCGGCACCGACCATTACAGACCATTTCAAACTTGTTACCCTTGCAAAAAACATTGGTGAGAACAAGAAAGCTCAGACCCGCTTTATTCAGATCGGACTTGCAGGAGAGCTTCCAAAGCCCACTGGAGCAGACAAAACCTCAGTGATAGTTGAGTTGCCAACCGACAGACCAGGAACGCTTTTGGAGATGCTTGAACAGTTCGCAACTCGTGGAGTGAACCTAACCCGAATTGAATCAAGACCAATCGGTGACCGGCTTGGGCGGTATCGATTCAACATTGACGCTGAGGGCCACATTCTTGACGACTCCGTCGGTGAAGCTCTCTCCGGACTTCATAGATTTAGCCCCAAAGTCACATTCCTCGGTTCTTATCCAAGAGCCGACAAGGAACAGACCACACCCAACGGAAATAACTCAAATGTTGAATACCAAGAGTCAACTACTTGGTTAGCCAGTATTCGAAAGGGACGCTAGGTCATTACAACCAAGTCCCCTTGTATTCTTGAACAGTGATCGATTTAAACCTCCTTAGAGAAAACCCTGACGCCGTTAAGGCATCTCAACGAGCCCGCGGCCGGGATGAGAAAATAGTTGATCAGGCAGTAGAACTTGATGCCAAGCGCCGGAAAGCGCTCGCCGACTTCGAATCACTCCGTGCGGAGCAAAACGCACACTCCAAACTCGTCGCAACAGCTCCCAAGGATCAAAAAGCCAGTTTGGTTGCCGAAGCAGGAGCCCTCTCGGTAAAAGTCAAAGCAGCTAACGAGCTGGCAGGATCTAAAGCCGAGGAGCTGGATCGAGTCATATGGCAAATTGAGAACGTTGTTTTGGATGGTGTCCCAGCAGGCGGGGAGGCTGATTACGTTGTCCTTAAAGAGGTAGGAAACAAAACTGCTTTTGATTTCGAACCCAAAGACCACGTAGCCCTTGGTGAATCGCTTGATGTAATTGACATGGAGCGTGGCGCAAAGATTTCTGGATCCAGGTTCTACTTTTTGAAGGGAATGGGAGCAAGGCTGGAGCTAGCTCTCATGAACCTAGCCTTAGATAAAGCCACCCAAGCGGGCTTCACAGCTCTAATCACTCCGACTCTTGTCAGACCAGAAATAATGGCTGGAACAGGATTTCTCGGAGAGCACGCTGATGAGATCTACTATCTCCCAGCTGATGATTTATACCTCACTGGCACCAGTGAAGTCGCACTAGCTGGTTACCACCGCGATGAAATCATCGAGCTTGGCCAAGAGCCCATTAGGTATGCTGGCTGGTCCACTTGCTACAGAAGAGAAGCTGGTAGCCACGGCAAAGACACGAGGGGAATTCTTCGAGTTCATCAATTCAACAAACTTGAGATGTTTAGCTACTGCCTTCCTGAACTAGCAGAGCAAGAGCACCAAAAACTGTTGGCTTTTCAAGAAGAGATGCTTCAAGCCTGTGAACTCCCATATCGCGTTATCGAAACCGCGGCCGGGGATCTTGGCTCATCAGCTGCAAGAAAGTTCGATGCCGAGGCGTGGGTGCCAACCCAAGGGGAGTATCGCGAACTAACCTCAACCTCTAACTGCACTACCTACCAAGCTAGAAGACTAAACGTTCGCTATCGAACCGAAGACGGCAGAACAGCAATTGCTGCAACTTTGAACGGGACACTTGCAACGACCAGATGGTTGGTAGCGATTCTCGAGAACCATCAGCAGGCTGATGGTTCTGTGAAGATTCCAGCAGCACTTAGGCCCTATTTGGGTGGCCAGGAAGCAATTGATCCTAAATCTCCAAAGAAATCTTAGGCAATAGCTTTTGAGCAAAACTTCCAACCTTCCCCCCAACGAACGTTGGCTAATTGGCCTAGACATTGATGGCACATTGGTTCACGATGATGGCTATTTGTCACCTGAAGTTGCTAAGGAAGTTAGTCGAGTAAAAGACCTCGGACACGAAGTAATTGTCGCAACTGGAAGATCGGCACCAAATGCCGTTCCAGTTGTTCGAGACCTTGGAATCCACAATGGTTTTGTAGTTAGTTCAAATGGAGCAGTAACAGTTGAGCTGGATACAGATCACCCCAGAGGATTCAAGATGTCGGATGTCGTGACCTTCGACCCCGCCGAAGTTCTAGCTCAGCT
>CAXNHQ010000119.1:0-3496 GCA_964202285.1 Rhodoluna sp.
ACAGTCAGATTTACTGCTACCCATACGTCACCCCAAGAACTACTAAATTGTTGCAGGCAATTTCCGATCACGGAAGTAGCTTTTTTCAAGACATCTTGGCTTTTGAGCAAGCCTCTGATCGAGTCTTGATCAAGTCTGATTCCTTCACGGCGTATGTTCCATTTGCAGCAAGGTGGCCAATGGAGGCCCACCTACTTCCACATCGCGATGTAAGAAATCATTTTGAGCTCACCAACGACGAAAGGCAGGAACTAGCGGAGATTTATTCCAGAATGCTGCGTGCCTTCGAAACTGTTTATGAGACACCATCTCCATACATCGCTGCCTGGCATCAGGCGCCAAATGTTTCCGGAGGCGAGCACGTCCGACTTCAGCTACAAATTACTTCTCCAAGGCGAGCATCAGACAAGCTGAAATACTTGGCTGGTTCGGAATCCGCGATGGGGGCATTTATAGCTGACATTCCTGCAGAGGACATCGCGGCCCAGCTTAGAAATGCTCTTGGTTAATTAGAAACATTTGGCCAGGCAATCTTTGTCAAAGACGAAGTCTCTCACTGATTTTCGCTCAGTTTCCTGTCGCGGTTAGTCAAAACGGTTAGATACTTGCCACAACTTCGACGCCACTGTCAATAAGTTTGTCAATTGCAGCCTCTGTGGTACTGGGTGAAACTCCAGCAGTAAGGGAGCTGATAACACGAACATTTAGTCCGAGTCGATTGGCATCAAGCGCTGAGGCTAGAACGCAGTGATCGGTGGCAATCCCCACTATATCTAGCTCGGTGACACCTTTTGCTTTCAACAGATTCGCCAACATCTCGCCTTGCTCGGAAACCCCCTCGAATGCGGAATAGCCATGAGCACCTTGACCTTTGTAAATGTGAACTTGGATTTTGTCCGTTTCGAGATTCGCGTGGTAGCTGGCCCCTGGGCTATTCGCAACGCAGTGAGGTGGCCAAGAGTTGATGTAGTCCGGTGCTGAATCGAATTGTGAAAAATGTCCTGAATTGTCACTGTCAGCGTCGTGCCAATCCCTTGAGGCAACAATCAAGTCGTAATCCGACGAATCCAAATAGTTGGTTATCTTGGTTGCTACCAGAGCTCCACCCTCAACAGCTAGAGAGCCGCCCTCGCAGAAATCACTTTGGACATCGACTATCAAAAGTGCTCTTGTCATTTACTTCCTTATTCGTTAGACAGATTGTTGCCACAACGGTAGAAACCGGTTGCCAATGTGTCAATGGCCAGCCTGACGTCACTTCCGACATTTCCCAGAGCATAAATCGTGAACGTTAGTGTGGTGCCATCACTGGCGTAGATTATTCCAGAAAGAGTATGGACGCCGATTATGTAGCCGTTTTTGGCTAATATACTTCCGGCTGCATCGGCTATGTTCCCCTTGAATCTTCCCCCAAGTGTCGCACTTTTTCCAGCAATGGGAAGGCTTCTCTTGATAAGCCCAAACTCGCCATACTCTGTGTTTACTAGGCGCATAAGCTCCGCTAAAAATTTGGGCGTCACCATGTTTAGATCTGACAAACCTGACGCGTCACGGATGTTTAGATTTGTAAAATCTAAGCCCGTGGCTGAAAGAGATTTCTTTACAGCGGGGTCTAGGGAGCTGAATGAACCGTCGAAACCGGTATTGACTGCAATAAGCTTGCCGATCATTTCGCTTTCAATGTTCTCGGAGGTTTGGAGAATGTGTGAAATCCACTTACTTATTGGCTGCGATTGAACACTGGCAATCTCAACATATCCTGCCGGAGTCGTTGCTTCAACAAGAACTGCATTTGCGGCTAGGGGGCCAAGCTGAGCTCGAAGCTGTTCTCCGGCGCTAAACACAGGCATACCTGTTTTTGGTGAGGTAAATGCCGCAGGGCTGATACGGTCGCCGTCAAGCTGAAGCGCGGTAACCTCTGATATCCAGCCATCCACTTGATCCTTACGTTGCCAAGAGCTTTCCCATGAAGGTCCCGCAAACAGTTTTGAATCCAAGATAATCTCACTCAATTCCGTCACGCCGTTGGCGTTCGCCCATGCAGTAACTTGCGATGCCAGTGACGCAAGAGTTGGAGCGTCTCTATATACGGATTGAGACCCGTCAGTAAGCCGAGAAAGAGTGACATCTCCTCCACCGACCAGAGCAATCGAGGTTTTTGATCCGGGTTCGGCAAAGACGCGTGTAGTTGCTCTAAAGTTTGGCCCTAGGCTCATCAGGGCAGCTGCTGCAGTTATTGGCTTCATTGCAGAGGCGGTAGCAGCTGGAGAGTCAGCTCCGCGATCGTAGAGCACTTCACCCGTATCAGCATTCAGAACTACTGCTTGCAAGGTTCCAAGAGAAGGGTTGGCTGCCTGCTCTGCTACAGAACAAGTCTTGACTGGAGAGGGTGATGGGCTAGGAGATGGGCTAGGAGATGCACTGCGTGATGCGCTAGGTGACGTCTTAGGTTTAGCTTTTTGCGTTTCCGAAGAAAATGCGAAACCCCCAAGGACCAAGAGAAGAACTAAGAATGCAGAACCGCCACCAATTAGGCCCTCTTTTAAATACGGGAACTTCTTGAATAAGTCTGGGAATTTACTGAATAAGTTGGCCAACTGGCTAAGCTCCTAGATTTTCGATTCTGGATTGCAATCTTGTTTGGTTCAATTCTTTCATGATTTCAAAAGCTGAGGAGGGTTTGATTTTTCATCTACCTTAGCTTCAATATTACCCTTGATTATTGGGGACTTGGTTCTGCATTTGTTAGGTTAGGCTTGGCTCATGCGAATAAAACACCTGGCCGTAACCACGCTGTTCTTGGCTCTTTTGTCTTCTCCAGCCAATGCTCATGACCTACTAATTGATATGACTCCGGCGGCCGGTGAAATAATGACTACATCCAACTTCGAAGCCACACTTACCTTCAATAACGATTTGCTATCAGTAGAAGGCGAACAAAACGCGGGGCTCGAAACAAAACTTTCAGGGACCGAGGAGTGGGTAAGCCATGAAGTAGTGGTCGCTGGCCCAACTCTCACTGCCCAAATCCAGCTGACTGAATCAGGAAACTACGACATACGTTGGAAGGTGGTTTCGTCAGATGGTCACGGAATAACCGGTGAGTCATCGATTGTTCTTGAATTACCCGTCCCAATAGAAACCCCTGAACCGGTGGTTGTAATTGCGCCGGTGGCTGAGCAGGAGCCTGAGATTCCTTCAGGGTTTTACGTGGGACTTGCTATGGTTGCCCTCGGTGCTGTGTTTGCGCCGATTGGCCTAATGATGAGAAGAAGGGCTAAGAAGTCCTAGGTCTAACTAGTGAGTCAATGTTTCCAAGCAATTCATCAAATTCCTTTTCGGTCATGAGCTTTAGCTCCAAAACAACATGCCTGACACTGGTCTCGTCGGCCAACGCTTTTTGAGCCACGATAGTTGCATTTTCGTAGCCCAGCACAGGGCTGATGGCAGTTACGAGCCCGATTGAGTTCTCAACACTAAGCCTGAGTTTTTCTAC
>CAXNHQ010000120.1:0-3486 GCA_964202285.1 Rhodoluna sp.
CTTCAGGGATGTCGCCAAAGGATGGATTCTTGTTTTCGAAAACTGCAACGTCAAAGTTGTCTGGTATTTCACTCAGGTACGTATCCGTAGCAGGACATAGTGGACATTCGTGGCTTGGTGGCATGAAGGCTCTGGTGTGACGATGGGCAGCAACTGCTATCCACTCTCCGGTCAGTGGGTCGTGCCTGAGTTGTGCAAGTGGTGGTCTAGCGGCGGGTTCTCTAAGATCTTTTCTTCGAGTTTTGGGAAGCTTGGAATCAGCGTCGTCAAAGTAATGAATCTGTCTGCCATCAAACAGCTCATCGGTTATCTTGCTAATCCCACTCACCAGACAAAGTTTACTGAAATCCCTGCCACATCTCTCGGGCAGCTAGAAGGAGCTACTTGGGAGATCTTTCTCGTCCTGCACTATTGCTGTCACAATCCTGCCTGCAACGTGCTCTGGAGTCATTCCCTGGGGAAACGATGGAGCCTGTCCAGCGATAGCTCGAGTTGCTAGGCCTGTTTCGGTATGACCTGGTCTTGCGTCGATAACGCGAATTCCATCTCTCCTGAGCTCTCTTGAGATCGCCTGATCAAATGCGAAGAGCGCTGACTTACTTGCCGAGTAAGCTCCGAGACCGGCCATCGGTGTTTCGGCAACCACCCCAGAGATGTTAACGATAAATGGATCATTGCCGCTAGCAGCCGATTCTTTTAACCGACCTAACAGGCCTTGGACCAATGACATAGGACCTGTGACATTTACGGCAAATAGTTTCAGTAAAGTATTGGAGTCCAAGTCAGTAAAGTTTCCAAAGGCAACAACACCGGTGGCATTTATGATTCCGTCAATCTTGACGTCGGAATCAATCAAGTAATCCGTAAGCACCCGAATGGATTCCTGGGAAGTTAGATCAACCAGCAGCCTAGGATTTGCTCCGCTAGGTACTCTCTCAGCAGACTCAATTGTTGAAGACGTGGCCATGACAGTAGCTCCCAAGCCAGATAGCTGAGTAGCGATAGTTGAGCCTAGGACCCCAGAAGCTCCCAGCACCAGAATGTTCTTACCTTTTAGTTCAGTCATTTTTCCTCCATAGGTTCTCCAACCCTAACCGGATTTTCTCGATTCCCCAATCAGCCAATAGGCTTGCAATCGTGTCCGTTGAATTCAAAGACCCCCTTACTTCACTGCCAATTCGCTCAACCGAACTGGCTAGGAAAGTGCTCGTCGCTAGCGCCAGAAGCTTCCCTGAGTTACAGCAGAACATTCAGGGGGCACCAAGCTGGCGAGATTGGTACCTGAGGCTTTATTCGGAGTTAGCCTGCAAGGAAGGCGTCAGCGTCGCTGACACAACAGAGATAGCCACCTTGGGGCTGGCTGAGTTACATAAGTATCTAGTCACTGAAACTGGCAAATCACTCCAGCAGGCTGTTTCAGAGGGCTTCGATTTGGACCTTGTCACCACCATCGAAATTCACGGAACCGAACAAGCTCAGAAGGTATCCATCGATGGAGTCAGTGGCTCACTAGAGCAAACGGCAGCCAGCTGGGTATCTAGGGGCCTTGCTGAGCCAGGACTGGTTGCAGCTTTTCGGTATCTGGATCAGAACCAGCCTCTATCCCTAAACAGAGATTTACTCTTTGCAGTTGCTGGAGCAGCTGAGTTTGCCCCAACCGAAAACTGGCTTCGCTGGGGTGGAGAGGTTGCAGTTGTTGCCAGACCAAATCCAGCTACTTGGCAAGCACTTATTTCACGAGCTCGCTCAAGTGGAGGGACCTTGTTGGTGCCAATCAGGAAAGCAGCACTTCATAAACCTGTTGCTGAACTAACTGATCAAGAAATCGCCGCGATTGCCGGTCTCGATATTCTGGAGAACTATCAAGAGATATCAAGCTGGATGCGCATTCTTAGCTCTAGGCCAAAAAACAGATTCGTTTTGGGTTTGTATGCATACACTCCAAGTGTCAATCACATTCGAGTTCAAGGAGTTCAAGAGTGCTTGGCCCAAGAAGCAATGAATCGACTACCAGCGAACGACTTGGCTCTTAGTTGGCTTGCAACACCGACCGACTCAGCACCCGGACCTGCCGAGATTGGTGACCGAGCGATTAGGACCTTTGCGTCAAGAGAACCGCTACGAATAGTTAGAGACACTATTTTGGGGCTACTAAATGCAGCCAGGCCAGCTCGGCCAAAGTTTTTTGACGGGAGAGCTGGAGAAAAACTTGCCCTCATTGACGCTTCCGTCCAACAGCAAGGCCCAAGCTATTCGTTTTCAAAGCGGACTCAGCGCTGGAGGGCATATCTCGCGCATTACTCGGGAGTAAAAGTCTCTTATGCAATCTCGCCACCAGCTAGAACTAACTCTGTTCTGAGGCACAAGATCTTGCGAGCTAGCTATAAGGGAGCGCCACTTTTTGGTGTCCAGCCGTTTGATGTCATAACTGCAAAGTCGGCAGCTGCCGCCGTTTTAGTTCGAGACCTCAACGATCCAGTAAGTTACCAATCTAAGGACACCACGACCGAGCTCCATACCTTCTCCGCAATTCATGGAGGACTCTGGGGTTTGGCTTACAAACCCCGCAGCATTTGGATCGCCGCTACTTTACTTGGGCTCCCAGCGCTTTTTCGACGCGGCTACTAGGTCCAAGAAGTCTTTGTAATTTCGGGCAAAACAAAAGGCGCCGGTTTCCCGACGCCTTTTGTTTTGTTTGAACTAAGGGTTACTTGCCCTTGTACTCTGATGCAGCAAATGCCTTGTCGTCCTCGGCGCTCTTCATACGAGCGATCGAGAAGATCATTAGGCCGAATAGACACTTAGCCAAGATGTCGGCAACTGTGTATCCGGTTTCACGAAGGACGAAGCCCTGCTCTTCGAATCCAGTAGCGTTCATGTTTGCAATGAAAGCTAGTGGGTAGACACCCCAGGTAGCAAGAAGAAGAAGGCGTAGTTCCTTGATTCTTCTCTGAACCTGCTTGCTCTGCTTGGTAAGAGACTTACCAAGCTCTACGAACAAGATGTAAAGGATGTATAGGAATGGGATTGTTGACAGTAGACCCCAGATTGGCGCGCTTACTCCACCAATGTCTAGACCTGCGTCGCCTGGGTAACCCAATGCAATCATTGCTGCGGCTGCTGGAACTAGACGAACTAGTAGAGCAGTCTGAGCTGCACGTGCAATAGCCAAAACCGCAACGGTCTCAACTAGTAGCAGTGGAACAGTTAGGAACCAGTCAACGTAACGGTAGCCAACGTTGTAAACAGCACCGTCAATTGCTTCTGGGCCGAATACGTGGTTGAAGCTGTCGAACATTCTGAAGTAGTGATAGGCAGCGATACCAGTCACTGTTGCAGAAACCAAGACCGCCATGCGGTAGCGAGGCAGTACGCGCTCACGAGCCACAATCAGGAAAATGGTGGTGAAAAGCATGCTCGCAATTCCAAGCGAGAACATGTTGTAAACCAATAGGTAATTGGATTCACTCATTTATGTTTTGTTTC
>CAXNHQ010000121.1:0-3478 GCA_964202285.1 Rhodoluna sp.
ACCGTTATCTATGTGTACCCGATGACTGGAAAACCAGGCGTTGATCTTCCCACCGGATGGGATGAAGTTCCTGGAGCAAGAGGCTGCACCCCAGAATCATGTGGCTTTCGAGATAACTTCAAGCTCCTTCAAGAGGCAGGTGTCGTTAGGTTATACGGACTTTCCAATCAAGATACCGAATACCAAGTTGAAGCGTCAGAACGCCTTAACCTTCCTTTTGAGCTTCTATCTGACACAAATGGTGAACTGGGTGAGACTCTGGGATTACCGACATTTTATGTTGAAGGTAGGGCCTTTTACAAACGACTGTCGATGGTGATTCTTGACGGGCGAATTGAGAAAGTGTTCTACCCGGTCTTTCCCCCGGATAGGCATGCTCAGGAAATTCTCGCTTGGCTAGAGGATCGAAGATAAGGGAATTTGGCTTCTCATAACACAATTAGGTCAACTCGCCTCATCTAGCTAATTGTTGTATTAATGCTATGTAGCATCTATACTACATCTATGAGTAGAAATTCCGAAGAGCCGGTATTCAACCAAATCGAGCAGATTCGCACTGCCCAGGGGCTGAGTAGGCAAGAGCTGGCAGATCTCGTTGGAGTCCACTACCAAACCATTGGCTACCTGGAGCGCGAGGAGTATTCGCCTTCACTGGTTCTAGCACTGAAAATTGCCAAAGAGCTAAACACCTCTGTTGAAAAGCTCTTTTGGCTTAAGGAGAAAAGTAAATGAATGAGTCACTCGTGGTATTTGTCATTTTGGCCACACTAGCCGCATCGTACTTTTGGATCTACCCCAAATACGCAGGCAACGATGTCAAGAAAATGGCTTGGTTGGACTTCGCCCTAGGGTTTATTCCTGTAGGTACATCGGCGATTCTGTTTTGGGAATCAGATCCGACTTTTCGATTTATTTTCTTTGACACCAACTGGTTTTTCTTCACGCTACTTGCCTTGACGCTGCTCGAACTGCCACTTTTCTTCTGGTATCTAAAGGCTCGTGGCTTAGGCAAGGCTTATTGGGCATTGATGGGATTTGGATCTTCTGGCTCGCAAGGATCAGGTTGGGAGACTGCGACCGTAAAGTCAGTTGAAAAGCAACTAAATGACACGCAGTGGGATGGACTAAGAACTCGAGGGGCCAAGACTTTTCTCTTGATTTCGACCAATGCCTTTTTGTTCGCTGGCACTATTTTGTTGTTTATTGCTGGTGACAACGCTTGGACGTCGCTTTCCTTAATCTACATATTGCTTTTGTTTACATTCTGGTTCTTACTTCGAAAGTCAGTTCGTTTGGTAGCCGATGCCCCAGAAGAAGCTCTCGATGAGCGGCTCATCCAGATTCGCGATCGAAGCTACGTTATTGCCTATCGCTGGTTGACGATGCTGGCAATCCTTCTCGCAGTTGCACTTTTGGCCTTCACTATCTTCACTGACTGGCAGTCCGAAAGTGACGGCTTCTCATACAACATTCCACTCACCTGGCCTCAGGTCCAAGCAATCTTCTGGTTGATTTTTGCTTACACAGCAATGCTCCCCTCAATGGCCGTTATCGGGCAGGAGCTATCTAAGAAAGGAACAAAATGATCAAGCGCGATAGTTTCCCCGATATCCTCAGAGGCTTTGCCTTATTTGGCATAGCGATGGTGAATATCCAATTCTTTTCCATCAGTACTTTCAATGGAGCAGAGTCTCTGGACCTAACGGATCCGCAGAATGCAAGCGTGGCCTTTATTGTGTCGGCTTTGTTTCAGGCAAAGTTCTACCTATTGTTCTCGTTCCTTTTTGGGTATTCGGCTCACTATGTGCTGAAGGGTGAAAAGAGCAATAGAAGAAAGTGGCTAGCCAGATCTGTTGGTTTGATTATTCTGGGATTGATCCACCTCACCTTCTTCTTCCATGGAGACATACTCTTCATTTATGGAGTCTTTGCACTAATTCTTACCTTGCTTTACTTCCGCAGGGAAAAGACTCTTAAGGTTTGGGCCTGGGTGATTTACATCGTCACAGCGGTGTTGTTTGTGGCAATTTCACTATTGGTTTATGTGGGCGAAGTGGTCTTGGCTTCGAAGGGCAAAACCTTCCCTGGTGAAGAGTCGGTTGACTTCTTAGACGTTGCTCTAACCTCTGGGGGTTTCTTGGAGATAGCTGCTGCCAGATTTGAATTCTGGCTACTTGCGGCCGGCCCGGCATTTTTGCTTCAGGGACCACTGGTCTTTGTGGCATTCATTGTTGGCGTGTTGGTTGCTCGAAAAGGCGGGCTTGCTGCTTCCTTGAAGCCGGAGCTAATGAAGAAGTTCGCTGTCTGGGGGCTCACTCTGGGTTTAGGGCTTCAGTTACTCTCGGCCTACATCTTCATTACAAACGAACAAGCTGAGAGCTACAGCCTCAGCCTTTACCTAATAGCGATTGCAATGAACTTCTTGACTGCTCCCCTGATGTCAGCTGGATTGGTTGGTGGCCTTTGGCTACTTAGCCAAAAGATGAAGCTTTCACTTCTTAGTGCAGCTGGCCGTCACTCGCTGAGTATCTACCTAGGCCAATCCTTGGTGTTCTCCACATTGTTCTCGGCGTGGGGATTCGGATTGTTCCAGGAACTTAGCTTGCTATCTGTTGTTTTGATTGCAGCCGCAACCTGGCTTGCTCTCGCTCTTTTAGCCATGCTGAACCTTAGGTTCCGAACCAGAGGACCCATGGAAGCGCTACTTTCTGGCTTCTCCAGAATGTTTGAGAGGAAATCATGAACCTAGAACAACTTGGGCTTCTTGGAGTATTCCTAGGAGGGGCTATCCCTTGGTTTGAGGCAATTGCTGTTGTGCCGGCTGGAATCATATTTGGATTAGATCCAGTTTTGACAGTGGTGTTTGCTTCAGTTGGAAACATCATTACAATTGCAGTTTTTGCCTACGGTGGAGGGGCAATTAGAAACTGGATCATTTCTAGACGAGTCGCCAAGGGCAAAGAGGCTGAGTCGCCAAAATTTGCTAAAGCCCTAAAGGCTTTCGACAAGTATGGGATCTATGGAATGGCAGCTCTTGGGCCAATTCTTATCGGTACTCAGTTTGCTGCGGCGGCCTCGGTAGCTGCCGGTGTAAAACCTTTAAAGGTAACTGTATTAGTTTCTGCTGCCATGGTTATTTGGGCTGCAGTAATTGCGTGGGTTGTTGTTACCCTGGGGATTTCAGTATTCGAAAAGTGATTTTCTTTCGATTAGGGGTTCGAGGTATATCTCGAAATACAAATCTCTGATTGCTCGCCAACTACCTGTTGCTTACCGGTTTGCTCTCAGGGGACACTAGCTTTTGGATTTGTTTGAAGACGTAGATGACGAAGAGAACAGCTAAGTTGTTGAATTGCTTTTTCTTCTTTGTTGGCATCGGCTGTTCTTGAGGGTCAACTCTTGGAATGGCCCACTGTGAAGTGAATCTTCTTGGATTTTGCTCTGGGCTCATCGACGATTCAATATATCCCAAATAGCG
>CAXNHQ010000122.1:0-3426 GCA_964202285.1 Rhodoluna sp.
GAAGATCGAACCAGCGGACCACTCAATACACCCAAGAAGCCAATAGCTTCCGCTTCGTTTTTCAGCTCAACAAACTCTTGCGGCTTCACCCACCTTGAAACAGGGTGATGCTTCGGGGTGGGACGCAAATATTGAGTGATTGTCAGGATATCCGTTCCAGCATCGTGAAGATCTCTCATCGCTTGAGAAATTTCATCCATTGTTTCACCCATCCCAAGAATCAGGTTTGATTTAGTTACTAAGCCATAATCTCTTGCTTGAGAAATTACATCCAGAGATCTTTCGTAGCTAAAGGCAGGGCGAATCTCCTTGAAGATTCTAGGAACCGTTTCCACGTTGTGGGCGAAAACTTCCGGTCTGGCGTCAAACACTTTCTTCAGCAGCAAAGCGTTTCCAGAAAAATCCGGAACAAGAATCTCGACTCCGGTGCCAGGGGATTTCTTGTGAATTTGCTTGATGGTTTCGGCATAGAGCCAAGCACCTTCATCTGGAAGATCATCCCTGGCTACTCCAGTAACAGTTGCATAGCGAAGCTGCATCTGTCTCACTGAAACCGCTACTCGGCGAGGCTCATCTGGGTCAAAGGCAACTGGCTTACCGGTGTCAATCTGGCAGAAGTCACAGCGTCTTGTGCACTGAGAGCCACCGATCAAAAATGTTGCCTCACGGTCTTCCCAGCACTCGTAGATGTTTGGACACCCGGCTTCCTGGCAAACAGTGTTTAGGTTCTCAGCCTTTACAAGTTTTTGCATGGCCTGATACTCAGGACCCATCTTCGCTACTGTGCGAATCCACTCTGGCTTGCGCTCGATTGGGATAGCTGAGTTTCGAGCCTCGATGCGAAGCATCTTTTTAGCAGGCTTGGTGCCCGGATCAATCTGGCTCATAGTACAACTTTAGCAACGTCGGTAAGCCTGATCTTGACTCGTTCGGCTGCCATGGCTGGAGTCACCAATTCTCCCGTGAGTTCTGATATCGAGCTCGTGCCAGCATCCTCAATCCCACAGGCCACAATGTGGTCATACGCATCCATTGAGTTAGAGCAATTTAGTGCAAAGCCGTGCATCGCAACGCGCTCAGCAACCCGTATCCCGATGGCAGCAATTTTGAGATGTGATCCCTCGTGTGGTGCCCAAACCCCAGAACGTCCCTCAACGCGTTCGGTTGGGAGACCAAAATCTGCGCATACATCTATCAGGACTTGCTCCAAAAATCTGACATAGCCAACTACATCGAAGGGTTCAGGGAGTCTCATGATGGGGTAGCCAACTAGTTGGCCAGGGCCGTGCCAGGTTAGCTTGCCGCCACGATCAACTTCAATAACCTCGGTGCCATCGTCTGGTCTCTCAGAGTCTTCGGTCCGCTTCCCGGCGGTATACACGCTGGTGTGCTCTAGCAAGATGACTGTATCTGGCCTTTGTCTTGCCACCACTTCTCTGTGGGTTTCTCGCTGAAGCTCAAGACCCTTGTTATAGGAGACAAAGTCTGGATCGAACCCAGCAATCACGAATTCCGGCACATGCTAAGTCTAAGAGTTATCCCAAGCCTTGTTTCTAGAGCGTATTTCGTAACCGGCAGAACGTAGCCTTTTTTGGTGCGGACTCTCATGATTCGAAAACTCATGGCTTCTGGTTATGCCGTGGGTGACAAGTTGAAGGCATCGGGTCTAGAAGCCACTTGCATCGAAAATCAACTGGGTACTCCGATGCTGTTGATTTCGAATCTGCCTAACGGACCCAGCTGGCCACAGATTTACAAATCCCTAGAGTTTCTAGAACCAGCGCCTGCTCTAGTAACGACTGGAAAACATCCAGCAGTGTTAGTTCAAGATTCCAGGCAGGCGAGGCAGATCATTGGATCTTTAGCAAAGAATGCAAATCACGCCCGCGCTCGGAATGTGTTTTTAGAATACGTTGGTTTTGTTGAACTACAAAGTAAGTCCAAGACAAATTTCAAGATTCTGCTGCTTCCGATAGCTTCAATGGTTCTGGTAGTCGTTCTTGGAACACTTTGGAGCTTGATGGAACAACCAAGCAGGGAAGAGCAAACACCGGCAGCAACTGCGGTCTGCATAGTGGATTCGAGCAAGACTGAATTCAATCAGTGGCTCTCTAGCGCTTTGGATTCGGAACCAGCATTGATTGCGGGTCAAGAATTCTTAATTGACACCGAGCTTGGCGATTTAACAATTGTCGTTGACAAGGTCATAGGTTCGGCGGCCAAGGTATCGGGATTAGTCACATGCAGTGACCAAAGACAGCTAGAAATCAATCACCGCGTAGACACATCGGGAACCGGTGATGTTTTGGAGCTAGGACAGTAGCTAGATGCCTAAATTGGCTTGAAAGTTGCCAGCTTCGAGTCTTGCCTTAACGTCCACCAAGAATCTTGACGCATCCGCCCCATCAATTAGTCGGTGATCGTAGCTAAGAGCCAGGTAAACCATCGAACGAATAGCAATTGACTCTTGACCATCTGCGGTGGTAATCGCAGTCGGTCTCCTTTGCACGATTCCGGTTCCTAGGATTGCCACTTGTGGAAGAAAGACAACTGGTGTGTCGAATAATGCTCCACGCGATCCAGTGTTGGTAAGCGTGAAAGTCCCACCCATCATCTCGTCAGGCTTTAGCTTGTTCTCGCGAGTACGGGAGGCAAGGTCTGCAATCTGAACAGCAATTTGAGCTAGGTTCAAGGTCGCGGCATCTCTAATGACCGGTGTGAGAAGGCCTCGTTCGGTATCAACAGCAAAGCTGATATTCTCCGTTGGGTGATAGTTGATTGTTTCGCCTTCTATCGAAGCATTTAGCTTTGGGTGTGACCTAAGCGCTTCTGCGGTTGCCAGGAAGAAAAAAGGCATGAAATTAAGTTTGGTTCCGGTGGCCGCCAGGAAAGTGGGCTGGATAGCTTTGCGCATGTCGGCAATCTTGGAAACGTCTACTTCAACAACAGTTGTGAGCTGGGCTGAAGAGTTCATTGAGGCAACGGCGCGCTCGGCAAGAACCTTTCTGAGCCTGGACATAGGCTCAGATGTTCCACGCTGAGCACTAATCGGTGCTGGAGTGTGAGCGACTGCGGGTGACGAAACCGATGTCGCTGAAGTTGCGCTCAGGACATCTTCCTTGCGAATTCTTCCTCCGACTCCACTACCCACAACGCGACTCAGGTCAACTCCGGAGTCTTGAGCCAGCTTGCGAACTAGCGGTGTTACATACCCTGCATCCGTTGATGTCGCTGGGTTAGCAATACCAACTGTTGCAACCGGTGCAGGCGGAGAATTAGGTGTGACTGGGGTAATAGGAACAACAGGCGCTGCTGGGGTGTAAATCATTGGCGTAGATATAGGAGCTGCGACCGCCACAGGGACAACTGGAGCAGCGGAAGTAACAGCAGGAGTGGGAGTAGCTACTGGGGCAATTAGTGGAGCAA
>CAXNHQ010000123.1:0-3312 GCA_964202285.1 Rhodoluna sp.
ATGGCAATCGGGGTGTATCGAACACCATCAATTTCAACCGGGATTCCCTCATCAAACTTGATGATTACCTCAGTTGGGTCCCTTTGAACATCTGGGTCTTGGGTATAGGTGTAGATGTCTGCAATCGGTGCGTTCCAAGGGTCTTCTAGTAATCCGGTCTCTACGGCTCGGCCCCAGACATTTTGATCAACGGAGTAAGGGCTTTTTTTGGATTGTTCGATCGGCAAATTGTGCTTGGCCGCATACTCAATTGCCTTATCCCTGGTTAGGGCCAAGTCACGATTTGGGGCAATTGAAACAAGATCAGGTGCTAAAGCAGCGACGGATGCTTCAAAGCGAACCTGATCATTACCCTTACCGGTGCAGCCGTGGGCCACGGTATCTGCTCCAAGCTCGTGAGCTGTTTTGGCAAGATACTTTGCGATCAAAGGCCGAGAAATTGCGGAAACCAGCGGGTATCGCTTTTGGTATAAAGCGTTGGCCTTCAAGGTGGGCATTATGTAGTCGCTGGCAAACTCTGCTTGAGCATCAATCACAACGGATTCGACGGCACCGCAATCTAGGGCGCGCTGTCTAATGACATCCATATCTTCGCCACCTTGACCAACGTCAACGGCCATGGCAACTACCTCTTTACCGGTGGCATCTTTCAGCCAACCGATGCCAACCGAGGTGTCGAGACCGCCCGAGTAAGCCAGAACCACGCGTTCGGCCATTTTTCTCCTACAAGCTCAAGTGTTTCCCCAAACCGGGTGAAGCTAGTTCAATCTTAGGCTTTGGCTCGTTGCGCCAGCCAAACCATAAGCGCCTTTTGGGCGTGCAGCCTGTTTTCGGCTTGATCCCAAACAACTGACTGGGGCCCCTCGATCACTTCATCAGTGATTTCCAGACCGCGATAAGCAGGTAGGCAGTGAAGCACGATGGCCGATGGTTTTGCTATTGCTAGCAATTCAGCGTCTAGTCGGAAGCCTGCAAAAGCTTTGATCTTCTCCGCCTTTTGATCCTGCTGGCCCATCGATACCCAGGAATCGGTTGCCACCACATCGCTGTCAACGCAAGCCAATTTTGGATCGGTATAACAATCCACTGATCCGCCGGTCGAGACCGCAATCTGTTTCGCCTTATCCAAAACCTTGGCATTTGGTTGATACCTCGCAGGTCCTGCTATCCGAATCTTCATTCCAGCAGTTGCACCAGCAAGTAAGTAAGAGTGGGCCATGTTGTTCGATGCGTCACCTATGTAGCTAAGGACTTTTCCTTGCAAGCTACCTAGTTTTTCCCGAACGGTCATAAGATCCGCAAGTAGCTGACAAGGATGAAATTCGTCACTCAGGCTATTGACTACCGGAACCTTAGAATTCTGCGCCATCTCAGCAAGTCCACTCTGGGAAAAAGTGCGCCAAACAATCATCGAAACTTGACGATCCAGAACCCTGGCGGTATCTGCTACTGGTTCATTAGATGCTAGCTGAGTGGTTGCTGAGTCAATAACTAATGGCGTTCCCCCAAGCTCTGTCACTCCAACCGAAAAGGAAACTCTGGTTCTAGTTGATGGCTTGTCGAAAATTAGAGCAACAGTTTGCGGTCCAGCAAAAACTCTCGAACTGAAGCGATCTGACTTTAGTGAAGCTGCCAGATCTAGAATCTCCGCTTGCTCAGCCGGGTTTAGGTCGTCATCGCGAAGAAAGTGTCTGACCATGAATTCAATCCTTTACTTTTTCCGAACCGCACAAAACGAAACTGGCTATGCCCTGATTTCAGCCTTGAATCTCTTGCTCGCAAGAGCAACTGCCCTGTCTCTAGCCTCAGAAGCTTCTACCTGCGTGAGGGTTCTATCCATTGCTCTAAAGCGAAGTGCAAAGGTGAGGGACTTTGAGTTTTCGGCGATATTGCTACCGCGGTAGTCGTCTGTGAGTGAGATTTCTTCCAATAACTCGCCACAACCTTCTCGAACAGTATTCATAAGTTCCTGCGCTGGAACATCAAGACCAACGACCAATGACAAGTCTTGAGTTAAGGCAGGCAATGTGCCAATTGGCTTTGCAACAACCGATTCTGGAGCAGCATCCAAAAGCGCGTCCAAATCAATTTCGAAAACCCCAACTGTTCTTGGCAAATCGGCTTGCTTGGTGATTGCTGGAGAAATTTCCCCAACAAATCCCACAACGTTTTTCCCTACTAGTAGCTCTGCAGATCTTCCAGGGTGATATCCAGTTGGTTCGGCCTGCTTGATATCAAACGAGACTCCAATTGCCTGGCCAACAAGTTTTGCAGCGTAAAGCGCATCCTGGACACCAAAACGAACTGGCTTTAGTCCTGGCTGAGCGTCACTTCGGTTACCGAGGAAGATTCCGGCCAGGTGCTTGGGCTGCAGTGGAATACTCGCGTTTAAGGCTTTGATGTCGGCATCACTTGGACGAGAAGTAGTATCTGGGAAAGAAACCTTTGTTTGTTTTACGGATTTGAAAACCGATCCTTGCTCGACTAGCGCTAAGTCGGTAAAACCGCGAGAGAGATTTCTCTTTGCGGTTTCAATTAGACCCGGTATCAAAGAGAGCCTGAGCTGCCCTGCTTCTTCTTGAATTGGGTTCGCGAGCGTTACCGCCTGCTTGGCATCTTGGAACCAACCGTTGTGTTCTGCGGAAACAAACGGGTAACTAAGTACTTCAACATAGCCTGCTGTCGCTAGGGCATCTAGCGCAGCAGATCTAAACTGCTGGACTCTCGATAGCCCACGCCCCGGAGGAGCAATTGGCAATCTGGTTGGAATTCTGTCATAGCCCAAAATTCGTGCGATTTCTTCAACTAGATCGGTCTTGTCAACAAGGTCAGGTCGCCAGCTAGGAGGTGTCACTTTCAAGCCCGAGAAATCCTTAGCTGTTACCGCTCCAATGTCTGAAAGCGCCTTGTTGATTTCATCATCGCTGTAATCAACTCCGACCAGCGAAGAAGCAAAACTTTTTGGTAGCAATATGTCTGGTTGCTTAGCTAGGTCAGTGAATGTCGCCCCAAGTTTTCCCGCACTGGCTCCGGCTAGTTGCTCCAGAAGCTGGACTACTCGAGCTGCTGCATACTCTCCAACTTTCGGGTCCACACCGCGTTCGTAGCGCTTGGATGCCTCGGAAAACAACTTGTGTCTTCGAGCGGAGCGAGCAACTGAAACAGAATCAAAGTGTGCTGCCTCAATCAATATGTTCTTGGTTGAATCAGAAACCTCAGTTGAGAATCCGCCCATAACTCCAGCTAGTCCGATTGGACCAGAGTCGTCGGTGATAAGTAGGTCCTCTTCGTGCAATTTCCGCACTTGCCCAT
>CAXNHQ010000124.1:0-3310 GCA_964202285.1 Rhodoluna sp.
CCATCTAATGCGGCCTGTAGATCGGGTGTCTCGAAGTAGCCAAAGAGTGAGGCATCGGATCGATCTAGAAAAAGTGTGTAGTTGTGCCAACCAGTTTCGGAGAGAGCAGCTTGCATCTCGGGCCAAACATTTTTGTGGTGCTCGACATACTCGTCAAGTCGGCTGGCATCTAACTGCAGCCTGAATCCAACTCTTTGCATTTGCTTCTCTCCTTTCTGATTAGTTCTTGAAAGCCTGTGGTGGGTGTTGCCACCCACCACAGGTGTGTTTCATGAAACGAAGCTATTTACTACCTGGAGGGTTTAGTAAATTGCCTTGAATGTTGCAATGTTGCTCTTGGTGAAGGTGAATGGGTCGCCTAGGAAGACAACTCCTCCCTTAGTCACCTTGTAGGTCTTCTTTCCAGCAAGGAATGAAGATCCAAGGGTTCCACTGAATGTTCCGCTCTCAGCGCGAGCTGCAGCGTAAACAGCAACGTAACCTAGGTCGATCGGGTTCCATAGTCCAACCTTCTCAACTGTTCCATCCTCGATGTAAGGAGCCATCTGGCTTGGAAGACCCAATCCAGTGACCTTAACCTTGGCGTTCTTTGCCTTCTTCTCAATAGCTGCTGCTAGAACTCCAACTGTGGTTGGAGAAATGATTCCAGCTACATCTGGGTACTGAGAAAGAATTGCTGCGAACTGAGCGGTTGACTTGGTTGCGTCGTCATCTCCATAGAAGGTTGACTTGTCAACGGTGCCACCTACCCATGACATGTTTGGGTACTTCTTGGTTAGGTATGGACCCATAGCTGCAATCCAAGCGTTCTGGTTTGCTGCAGTTGCTGAAGCTGAAAGAACGGCGATTGAGCCCTTCTTGCCAACTGCTTCAGCGATCCAGTCAACTTCAGCAGTTCCGATACGGTCAGAAGCTGCAGGCAGAACTGATACCACGCGAGATGAAGCAGAAGCTGCAGCAACGTCGGCGTCAGATGTTACAACAGTGATTCCAGCAGCCTTCGCCTTCTTTAGTGAAGGAACGATTGCGTTCTGGTCAGCAGCTGAAATAACTAGTACGTCATACTTCTGCTGAATTACCTTGTTGATGAACTGCACCTGAGCAGGACCGGTTGCCTCAGTTGGACCGAGGTAGGTGCACTTTGCACCAATTTCCTTACAGGCCTTCTGCGCACCCTTGTCCCAGGCGGTGAAGTAACCAATGTTTACTGCCTTTGGCATAATCGCGATCTTTAGACCGGTCTTAATGCCAGGAACTGCTGCTGATGCAGGTGTCACAGCGGTTGCGACTAGTGCACCAACGATTGCTGCTGCTGCAACAACCTTTGCTAGTTTCTTTATCATTTTTTACTCTCCTTTGAGGGTTTTTTATATTTTTGTAACAAATGCCGATTTGCGTCGACTTTGGTAAATCTCAATAGCTCGAGGAACAACTACTGAGATCAGGAGCAGTGCGCCGCTCACAACGAGCAGAGCATTGGCAGAAAAGTCAATCAACTGAAGCACAGAGCGAATTGCTCCAAGCGACAGAACGGCGGCGAGTACTCCCCAAAGAGTTCCGATGCCCCCGGCAATTGCTACTCCGCCAAACAGAACAGCAGCTATGACACTTAGTTCATAACCAACAGCTCCATCTGGTGATGCACTCGCGAAGCGCAGTGTGTAGACCACACCTGCCACGCCAGACATCAATCCAGTCATCGCGAACAAGCCAAGCTTCATTCGCGCAACTGGAATTCCACTGAATTTGGCCGCTTCTGGATTAATGCCAATGGCAAATGTCCAGCGACCGATTCTTGTGTAGTGCAAAACAATCCAGGCGATTGTTGCCAGGATGGCCAACGGAATCGTCGACCACGGCAGGAACGTTCCGGGTATGTTTTCGTATCCGAGAACAATCCAGTTCTCAGGAAGTTCGTTTACTGGTTCGTTGCCCAGTAGTGCGTAGCAAAGACCTCTAAATAGCGCCAAGGTTCCAATTGTCACGGCCAGAGATGGAAGACCAACTACTGTCACAAGATATCCGTTGAGCAATCCGCAAAGCAAACCAACCAGCAACCCACCAACAATTGCCATCTCGAAAGATGTTCCGTTGCGGAACAAGAATCCAATCGTTGCGCTTGTCAGGCTCAGAATCGATGCAACCGAAAGATCAATCTCACCAGCGATGATCAAGTAAGTCATGGCCAAGGCGATGATTGCTATCTCGGCAATGTCTTGGATCACGAAGCTTAGGTTGTCGATGTTTGCAAAGTACTCAGATACGAAGCTGCCAACAACGATTGTTATTGCTAGGAAGGCTGTAACTCCCTGGTCCCAACCAAAGGTGTACTTCTTCTTCATTATTTGGCCCCCATGATCGACGTGGGTTTGACCCGCGTGGATAGATATCTATCAAGCGAGATAGCTGCAATAAGTAGCGTTCCATTAACGGCCAGCTGCCAAAACTGCGGGATTCCAAGAGCACCCAGAGCCATGGTGATCGCCTGAAGCAGAACTGCTCCGATAACGGCTCCGTAAACGGTTCCGGTACCACCGGCGATTGCCACTCCACCAACCACGCAGGCTGCCACAACACTCAGTTCCAAACCGTTTCCGGAGTTGGCAGCGGCGGTGTTGAACCTTGCCAATAGAACTGCTCCGGCCAGACCGCTTACCGCACCGGTAGCTAGGAAGGCTAGAAATACTCTTCTTGCTACCGGGATACCGCCAAGCTCAGCAGCTAACAGGTTTGAACCGATTGCGTAGAGGTCTCGAGCTGATCGTGTGCGTCTCATCACGAAGCCAACAATCAACATCAAGATGAAAGCGACAAGAAATAGGTAAGGGATTCCAAAGAAGGTGTTGAGTCCAATGAAGTTAATTGGACCTGGAACCATGTCTTCGGTGATGGTGTTTCCACCGGCAACTTCATTAAAGACACCTCGAACTATGTACAAGGTTCCGAGAGTCACCACAAGGCTAGGAAGCTTTAGGTAAGCGACCATAAATCCGTTAGCTGCTCCTACCGCTAGACCCAACGCAAGCGCTAGACCCATGCAGTACCAAAAACCGTGACCTTTAGAAGATGCGTCACCGATCAAATAAGCAGAGAACCCGATAGTTGAACCAACCGAAAGATCGATGTGCTTCATAACGATCACGAGTGTTTGCGCAACCGCCAATACAGCCACTACAGCAACGCCCAGGGTCACATCCTGGAAACCGGAGAGAGTGAAGAACTGTGGGTTAGCGCTACCGGTTATGAGCACCACAATCACCAAAGCTATGAATACTGGTAGCTCGCGAACCTTGAAGAATTTTGAGACTAG
>CAXNHQ010000125.1:0-3274 GCA_964202285.1 Rhodoluna sp.
TTCGCCTCCTCAGAGAAAAAGATTTACGGTGTGCAGTGGCACCCAGAAGTGAAGCACTCGGATTTTGGACAGAACGTTCTAGAAAACTTCTTACACAATGCAGCCGGCATCACACCGGACTGGAATTCCAACAACGTTATCGCTGAGCAGGTGGAGAAGATCAAGAATCAGGTCGGTTCCGGTCGAGTAATTTGCGGACTATCAGGTGGAGTAGATTCTGCGGTTGCAGCAGCCCTAGTTCATAAGGCAGTAGGGGACCAACTGGTCGCGGTTTTTGTTGACCACGGCCTACTTCGCGATGGCGAAGCCGAACAGGTCGAACGTGACTACGTTGCGGCAACGGGCATCAGGCTTGTCACCGTAAATGCCGAGCAGAGATTCCTAACTGCTCTAGGCGGAGTAACTGACCCAGAGACCAAGCGAAAGATAATTGGCCGCGAGTTCATTAGGGCTTTCGAAGAAGCCCAAGCGGACCTGATGAAAGAGGCAAGTAGCGCCAACGAAGAGATCAAGTTCTTGGTTCAAGGAACTTTGTATCCGGATGTGGTTGAATCCGGCGGCGGTGCTACCGCTGGTATCAAGTCCCACCACAACGTAGGCGGGCTGCCAGAAGATCTAAAGTTTGAACTTGTTGAACCACTTCGGACATTGTTTAAAGACGAAGTTCGTGAAATAGGTAGGCAGCTTGGACTTCCTGAGCCAATTGTTCAAAGGCAGCCTTTCCCAGGTCCTGGTCTTGGTATTCGAATTGTTGGTGAGGTAACAAAAGAAAGACTTGACCTACTTCGCAAAGCCGATGCGATTGTCAGAAGCGAGCTAACTGCTGCCGGGCTAGATACTGAGATTTGGCAGTGCCCAGTTGTGTTGCTAGCCGATGTTCGATCGGTTGGAGTGCAAGGTGATGGCAGAAGTTATGGCCACCCGATTGTTTTGCGACCGGTTTCGAGCGAAGATGCAATGACCGCAGACTGGACCAGGGTTCCCTACGACCTGTTGGCAAGAATTTCGAATCGAATCACCAACGAGGTTGAAGGTGTTAACCGCGTTGTGCTCGATGTGACTTCAAAACCTCCTGGCACCATCGAGTGGGAGTAGTTTCTTGAAGCCGCTAGTTTTTGGTCATCGTGGTGCCAGCGGTTACCGGCCTGAAAACACCATTGAGGCGTTTGAACTTGCCATCGCGCAAGGCTCCGATGGAGTCGAGTGCGATCTAGTTCCAACCAAAGACGGTGAACTAATCATTCGTCATGAAAATTGGCTAAACGGAACAACCAACGTAGCTTCGTTAGCAAAGTTCCAAGGAACCCAGTCAACTGGTTACTCCGATGGCCTGACTGAAACCGGCTGGTTCAGCGAGGATTACAATCTCGCGCAGCTTTCGGAACTTCGAGCAATTGAGCGAGTGCCAGAGACTCGGCCAGGTAGTGCCAAATTTGACGGTCAGTTCTTGATTCCAACAATTGATGACTTGTTGGCTTGCCAGTTCATGACTCACAAGACGCTGGTAATTGAAATCAAGCACGGCATGTACTTTATGAAAAATGGCATCAACATGGCCACAATCCTTGCTAGCAAACTAGCTAGTTCCGACTGGAAAGAGCGCGGAATCTCGATTGTCATAGAAACCTTCGATGAAAAGATGCTGGAACATCTCAAAGATGCCTGTGGGCCAGATAAGAAGTATGTCTTTTTGACTGAGGTCGACCGCCTACCTCAGGGTTCAACTCGCATGTCTCGTGACTATCTGGAATCACTGGCCGCTCGTTTTGATGGCATCAGCGTAGATCTAGCGCTGGCTTTAGATATTGATTCAAGCGGAAATCACACCATTGATAACGGCCTAATTGATGAGGCGAAAGCTGCTGGGTTGATGATTTATGGCTGGACCCTCCGAGCCGAAGACGCAACCGCAAGTGTCGATGAGTACTTTGGCAAGGTAGCCGAAGCTGGTCTGGAGGGCATCTTTGTTGATCAGCCAGACCTGCTTCGTCAAATTGTCGATGGTCTGGCTTAGGCTTAGGCGGTCATGAATCTAAATCTGCTCGAGGGTCTCAATGCTCAGCAGGTGGCGGCTGTTACAGACCGCGGACCAGCACTACTAATTGTTGCTGGAGCAGGCTCTGGAAAAACCAAAGTTCTAACCCACCGGATAGCTCATCTTCTTGCAAATAAAGAAGCGTGGCCATCGCAAATTCTTGCCATCACCTTTACCAATAAAGCTGCCAATGAAATGAAGGAGCGAGTTCACTCGCTACTTGGCAATGTCGCAGATGGCATGTGGATCAAGACTTTTCACTCCGCTTGTCTGCAAATTCTTCGCAGAGAAGCCAGCAGACTTGGTCACGATTCTAATTTTTCTGTCTATGACACCGGAGACACCAAAGCCTTAATCAAGCGGTTGATTCGCGAATCAGGAAGTGACATCGAAGGCCTCAAGCCACAAACAGTTGCTGCAAGAATATCCAACGCCAAGAACGAACTCAAAGACGCTGATGACTTCTATTCTTTGATTGACTCCTCAAACCCTAAAGATAGAGCAATAGCTGAAATCTTCTCTCAGTACCAGGCAGCCCTTCGCAAAAACAACGCCTTTGATTTTGATGACCTTATTGCCGAGACCGTTTATCTGTTTCGATCTTTTCCAGACATCGCAGCTCAGTATCAAAGGCGCTTCAGGCACATCCTGATTGACGAATACCAAGACACCAACCACGCTCAGTACTCGCTGATTCGAGAGCTCACCAAGCCAATAGCTGACCTGCATAACGAGCCCGACCCTAATACGGGAGAGCTTGCCGGGCCATCAGCTATCACTGTGGTGGGAGACTCGGACCAGTCAATCTATGCCTTCCGGGGCGCTGATATGCGAAACATCGCTGAGTTTGCCAAGGACTTTCCTGGGTCGAAAACGATTCTGCTGGAGCAAAACTATCGTTCGACTCAGAACATTCTTTCGGCAGCTAACGCTGTTATTTCCAAGAACTTTGATCGCCCAGAAAAGAACCTCTGGAGCGATGCTGGAGATGGCGAAAAAATCGTCTCTTTTACCGGCTTAGATGAAAGAGGCGAAGCCGCTTACATCGTCGATCAGATTCAAGACTTACGCAAACAAGGAACTGCGTATCGAGACATGGCGGTGCTTTATCGAACTAACGCACTCTCCCCATCTTTGGAAGCTGAGCTAAAAAGCCAGCGAGTTCCATACATGGTTATCGGAGGACTGAAGTTCTACGAGCGCAAGGAAATCAAAGACGCGCTTGCCTATTTGACCGCA
>CAXNHQ010000126.1:0-3223 GCA_964202285.1 Rhodoluna sp.
TTCTGATGCGCCCAAGCAACGCAAGAGAACGATAAGGATCAGAAGCTTCTAAGGAAACCTGGAGTGCTGCACACTCGTGCAGGATTTGCTTGAACCAAAGTTCATAGACTTGGTGAATTGTAATAAAGAGCAACTCATCGTGCTCGGGGCCATCTGACAGTGGCTTTTGTAGATCTAGCAGCTCGTCTATTTTTAGATAGCTTGTGTAAGTGACGGCCTTATCGTGCGATTGGTTCATTTAGGTAACCCGGTTTCCAGTGTCTTCGATTTTTTCATAGTCCTTGCGGATAACTGAATCTCTGATTCTCTCAAAGCCATCAAAGACTTCGAGGAAGCTTGTCGGGAGCGGCGAAATAGCAAGACGAATCGAATTCGGCATTCTGTAGTCTGGAACTACCTGGGCATACTTTCGAAGAGCCGCAGCAATTCTCTTGGCTTCCGGATGTCCTATCGTTATGTGACCGCCGCGTAGCCGGTGATCTCTGGGAGTGAGCAAACTAAAGCCCAATGGCGCTAACCAGGCATCGAACAAGGCGATCATGAGCTCGGTGCCGATAGCTGCTTTCTTGGCAATTCTGGCTATTCCTGCCCGCTCAATGAGTTCGTAGCTGGCTTGGACTGCCCGAATCCCCACGATTGAAGGGCTGGCTATCTGGAAGCCCCTGATTTCTTGGTTTTTATCAAAGGTTGGACCCATTGCGAATTGATCATCTTGGGCAAACCAGCCCTGAATGGGAACCTTCAGCGTTGTCTGTAACTCCTTGCGAACATATAGCCAAGCCGGAGACCCCGGCCCACTATTTCCGTATTTGTAAGTGCAACCAACCGCCAGGTCAACGCCGTTTGCATCGAAATCCAACTCAACTGAACCGCCTGCATGCGAGGCATCCCAAACTACATATCCTCCGTAGGAGCGAACTAAATCAGTGATTGCTTTGAGGTTTGGTCTAGCCCCAGAGCGGTAGTTCACCGCCTGCAGCGTTACTAGCGCAACATCGGTACTCATAAATGGAGCAAGTAACTCAGCGGTTAGAAGTTCATTCTCAGCTGCGATTTTGACTGAACCAGCAACGCCAGAGCCATCAGTATCAAGGGTTATCAGTTTCAAATTGAACTGATCAGCAATTCCTTGAATTACATATCTGTCCGTTGGAAAATTGGAGGAATCAACAATTATTGTCTTTCGACTCGGATTGGCGTTAATGGCCGCAACACAGAGTTGATAGAAGTTAACACTTGTTGTGTCACATACCAGAACTTGACCCGAAGCCGCGCCTAGAGTGGCGCGACCTAGTAGGTCACCGGCAGGCTGGGCTTCGTCAATCCAATGACTCCAACCATCAACTAGCTCGCTGCCCCACTCTTCGGTAAGAAACTTTGACACCCTGACTATGGTTGCCAGCGGCAAACGTCCGAGCGAGTTTCCATCAAGGTAGCAAAGTGACTGGTCCTTGATGTAAAACTCTTTGCGAAATGAACTAAGTTCATCGGCTTGGTCCAAAAGCTCTGCGGTTGACCTCGAAAGTGGATCGCCAATCCCGGCGAGAAGTGGATAGTTCATGCTTTTTAGCCTAGCCCGAAGCGAAGCTATGAATCACACTAAGAGCTGGTGCTTGGCAAGTTGTTTGTATAAAGGGGTGGACTTCACTAGTTCCGAGTGGGTTCCAGAACCAACCACTTTGCCCTGGTCTAGAACAATTATTAGATCGCTATCGACCACAGTGGAGAGTCGGTGAGCGATAACAATCATGGTTCGACCCTGGGCAACAGCATCAATGGCTTCTCGCATATGTTGCTCGTTTAGACCATCCAGGGCAGATGTTGCTTCGTCCAGAATAAGGATCGGTGGCGCAGCCAGCAGTGTCCTAGCTATTGCAAGGCGCTGACGCTCACCACCGGAGAGCATGATTCCAGCTTCTCCAACTTCAGCGTCTAAGCCTCGCTTATCCCTCTTAAGAACTGCCGTTAGATTAACTTCGCCTAGAACAAACTTCAACTCTTTATCTGTCGCATTAGGTGACCCAATCAACAAGTTTTCCCGAAGAGAGCCGGCCAGCACTGGAGCGTCTTGCTCGACATAACCAATCTGAGACCGAAGGGCGTCTCTAGTTAGTTCGCGGACCGGAATTCCATCCAACAAGATTTCACCGGATGTTGGTTCGTAGAATCGTTCAATAAGCGAAAAGACGGTTGATTTTCCAGCGCCCGACGGGCCAACCAAGGCGACTCGGTCACCTGTCTTGATCTTGAAACTCACGGAGTCCAAAACTAGTTTTCCGTCGCGATGCTCTTCCGCAGCTGGGTAAGCAAAGCTAACCTTCTTGAATTCGATTGCGTTCTGGGTCTTCTTTGGCTTGGAGGTTTGGGCGGACTCCGAGGCACTCTCTTCGAGAGGTAACTGCAAGATTTCTTCAATTCGAGCCAGGGCGCCGAGCGCACTCATCACGGAGCTGTATGCACCAAATGCCTGACCGAGCGGTCTGATCATCAAAAACATCAACAAGATAAAGGTCACTAAGTTTGCAACGGAAGTTTCGCCAGTCGCTACACGGTAACCACCAACCCCCAACACGACAATGAATGCAGCGTTAGACGCAACTCCAGCAATAGGAGAAATGAGAGCATTTATCTTTGCAATCTTGACACCTTGAACATAAGCTTCATTAGCATCTTTGCTGATGCCCTCTGTTTCCCTAGATTCAGCGCGTGCTGCACGAATGGTTCTAACAGCAGAAAGCGCTCTCTCAACCGATGCAGCCATATCGCCTACGCGTTGCTGAGCTTTTGTAGTGGCAGCTCTAATCTGACGGGCTGAAACCACAATCGAAGCAACTGCAACAGATATCATTGCCAGAGTCAAAAGCAACAGGAACGGGTCAATAAAAGCCATCGCGATGATTGCTCCAACGAAAATGAGCACACCACCAGCAGCATCAATAAGACCTTGGGTCAGAACTGCTCGCAATAAGGTAGTGTCCGAACCCACTCTAGAAACTAGGTCACCAGTTCTTCTCAGGTCATATTCCAAAATCGGTAGTTTTAGGAGTCTTACCGCAAGCTTGTTTCGGGCTGACAGCACAACACCCTCACCGGCTTTTGCTAAGACGTAGTACATAAAACCGCTGGCAATTCCAGATCCAAAGATAACCAGAACAAGAATTAGGGCTAGTTGCCCAACATCTTCACCGTTTTGAACGGCGGTAATCACTTGGCCAACAACCAA
>CAXNHQ010000127.1:0-3216 GCA_964202285.1 Rhodoluna sp.
TGTAACGGTGTCGCCGACTTTAGATTGTCGAACATCCTTTACCCCGGTGATTAAGTAACCCACCTCACCAACTCCAAGACCATTGGTGGGTTCTGGCTCTGGTGAGCTGACCCCGATCTCAAGTAGCTCATGCACGGCACGAGTAGACAGCATCTGAATTTTCTCGCGCGGGGAAAGCTTGCCGTCAATCATTCGAACGTAGGTAACAACTCCGCGGTAGCTGTCGTAAACCGAATCAAAAATCATGGCCCTTGCTGGAGCGTTGGGATCACCGACTGGAGCTGGAACCACATCAATAATCTTGTCCAGCAACTCAGAAACGCCAATCCCAGTTTTTCCTGAGACTCTCAGGCAATCGGCTGGGTCACCCCCGATTAGAGAGGCTAGCTCTTCGGCATACTTTTCTGGTTGCGCGGCTGGCAGGTCGATCTTGTTCAGCACAGGAATGATGGTTAGTTCGTTCTCCATTGCCAAATACAAATTGGCAAGAGTTTGTGCTTCGATGCCCTGGGCTGCATCTACTAGCAAAATCGCTCCCTCGCAGGCAGCTAGAGATCTAGATACCTCATAAGTGAAATCGACGTGGCCGGGGGTGTCAATCATGTTTAGGGCAAACACTTTTCCGCCAAACTCCCACGGCATTCGAACCGCCTGGGATTTGATGGTAATTCCTCGTTCGCGCTCAATGTCCATGCGATCTAAATACTGAGCCCGCATCGAGCGGTCATCCACTACCCCGGTTAGCTGGAGCATGCGATCGGCCAGAGTTGACTTGCCGTGATCGATGTGGGCGATAATGCAAAAATTGCGAATCGACCCAGGGTCCGTCTTGGACGGTTCCAGCATGGATTTGGCGCGTGGCGTCAAGGGCTTGTTTTCCTAAAGATTATGAAGGGTGGGGCTTCGCTCTATTGTCCCATAAGCTAATGGCCCAAGCAGTTAGCTAGCAAGGACCCAAAACCAGTTGCCTAAGCCAACTCCTAGCTAGTAAGCTTGGCAAAGTTGGGTTTCCCCAAAACGAAAGAAAAATAAATGGCAAATATCAAGTCTCAAATCAAGCGCATCGGCACCAACATCAAGGCTACCGAGCGAAACCGAGCCGTTAAAAGTGAGCTCAAGACTGTCGTGCGCGCTTCCCGCGAAGCAACCGCTTCAGGGGATAAAGCTACCGCTGCTGCTGCTCTGGCAACTGCCAGCCGCAAGCTGGACAAAGCTGTTTCAAAGGGAGTAATTCACAAATCCCAGGCAGCTAACCGAAAGTCGGCACTTGCTAAGAAGGTTGCTGGCCTAAAGTAACCAAGAATTTATAAATACACCGAGGTCATCTGGCCTCGGTGTTTTTTTGTCCCCTGTTGGCAAGTAGCAAAACCAGTTTCTCCAGTGCATAAATAGGATCTCTTTCAAATCCCTTAACGGCGGCATCCGTGCTGGCAACTGCCATAACTGCCTCGGCTAAGCCATCCTCGCTCCAGCCTACAAGATCTTTTCTTGCTCTTTCGATCTGCCAAGGCTGCGCTCCCACGGTGGAAGCACTTGCATACTTATTTCCATAAACCTTTGCCATTAATCGAATCTTCATCGAAAAAGCGGCAACCACTGGTACCGGGTCAGCTCCGGTGGCAAGTGCGTGTCGAAGTAAAGCTAATGCCTGTGCAGCCTGTCCCGACAAGGCTGCGTCCGCAACTTTGAAAGCATTGGTTTCGACTCTTCCGCCGTAATACTTGTCGACTGTTGCTTCGTCGATGTTCGTGGCTTGGTCGGACAACAACTGTGTGCAGGCAGCAGCCAATTCTGCAAGGTCATCCGCAAAAGCATCAGATAAAGCCCTGACTGCACCGGCGCTAACTTTTCTTCCGTCTACCGAAAGCTCAGCTTGGATAAAGGCCACTCTTTCGGTCTCCTTCTTGATTTCAAGACAGGCAATCTCAACTGCTTGGTCGCTAGCGCGAATTGCGTCCACTAACTTTTTTCCCCTGACGCTAGATGAGTTGTGACGAAGTACCAAGGTCGTGTCAGTGCTAAGTGCCTCAAGAAATGCCAGTCCTTCTTCAATGAATGCGTCGGTACATTTCTCAATCCCGCTGATGATCACCAATCGCGGGTCCATAAATAGTGAAGGACTAGAAACGGCAGCTAATTGACCTGGAAGGTACTCCGAAGCCTCGATTTCATGAATCTCAAGACTCGCGTTATCTTTTCTTAGCTGCTCACGAATTGAACGAATCGCTCTATCGGCCAGATACTGTTCAGGCCCTGACACAAAAACTACTGGAGCTGCTTTTGCACTGCGCCAGTTAACCTGTTTTGCTTTGCCCACCCTCCAAGCCTACCTACCGGTGGCGGACCAACTCAGGCTGTTTTGACTCAGCCCTACCGAGATAGCCCCGAGCAGATCTGTGCGCAACACTTGAGCGCCTGACTGCCTAAGAATCTCCAAAAGACCCTTGCCGGGATGGCCGTACCCGTTTTGGGCACCCACCGAAATTATTGCGAGATCGGGCTCTAGTTGGTTGTGAAACGAGGCAGACTGATCGTTCGATCCGTGATGTGAAACCTTCAGAAGTAAAGGTTTGTCCGATTTTTGAAGAACTTTTGCCACGGCTTTTTGAATCCTTTCCTGACCTGATTGACCTAAGTCACCGAGGAAGAGCATGTCCAGATTTTCGGAGCTAAAGATCATAGTTACGGACGCATCATTTGAGTCCTTGGCTTCAGAAGCTTTCTTGCTGGGGGCAAGTACCCGCCAAGAGAATTCGCCCAAGGTTCCTGAAATTGTGGGGTCAGCAAGTATCAAGTTTGCCCCAGCCTCTTTCAATTGATCTAGTGAATCCGACGTGGCTGGTCGATCATCAGGAAATCCCGAGATGATGGCGTGGGAAATTGATCTACCCCCAAGCGCCCCCGATAAGCCACCGACGTGATCAAAATCAAAGTGAGTAAGGACCAAAAGATCGATTTTTGTGACACCCAATTCAGTGAGGCAACTGTTTATCAACTGCTCGTCTCTACCAACATCAATTACTGCAACTCGATTTAGCGACCGAACGACAAAGCCATCACCCTGGCCAACATCGCACGCAACCAGTTGCCAGTTTTCAATCGGCCAGGCATCCCCTAGTGCTTCGGATGCCGCAGGAACAGACAACGACGCCGCAACTACGATAACCAACCCAGAAATGCTTACTTGCCGAACTCGGGGTTGATCTGATCTAAGCC
>CAXNHQ010000128.1:0-3213 GCA_964202285.1 Rhodoluna sp.
CTCCAACCTCGCAACCCACCAGTCAAATCTGTGATCTTCTGTCCTCAAGATATCTAACGCTGAGGTATTGATCTCTGGCCGACGAAGTTCGATGATTCCATTTTCTGGAATCAACCGATCTACTGAGAGGTCCCCACCAAATAGATAACCCGTGCCAAGTCCGGCGTCGTAGTTCAATTCTGGAAGACAGGCAGCGAAGTGTAATTCTGCAGCGAGACCAATTGATGACTGCATCGCACTGGATGCGCAAACCTGAAGTGTTGTGGTGTTCGCTACCTCAAGCGCAGCATTTACTCCCCCTAGCGGAGCGCTTTTTAGAACCAGCAAGTCAGCGGCTCCAGCCAGTTCAACAGCTAGTGGATCAGAGGATCTACGCACAGACTCATCAGCTGCAATTTTGAGATCGAGTCCACGTTTTGCTATTTCTACTCGCAGCTCGGCAAGTTCGGCAATTGATTCAACTGGCTGTTCAAAAAACTCCAGGGAAATTGAATTGCTTGTTAGCTCAGCAATTAGCTCGAGGGCTTGGGTAACCGTAAAGCCTCCGTTGGCATCGAGTCGCAATTTAGCTTCCGAATACAAACTTCGCACCTCAAGAACCCTCGCTAGATCATCCGAAATGGAATGTTTTGGGTCAGCGACTTTGATCTTTACCGTTGCAAATTTTCCAGCTCGGCCAAGCACCTTGGCTACCTCTTCGGCTGGAACCGCTGGCAAAATGGCATTTACTGGAACTTGTTTTCTTACAGGTTCCGGAACTTGTTCGAAGCCCCACTCGATTGCGGCAGCAAGCCAAGAGGCAGCCTCTTCGTCTTTGTACTCGGTGAATGCCGCCCATTCACTCCAGCCATTGGGGCCTTCAAACACCAGTAGCTCTCGCTCAGTTAGACCGCGGAAATTGGTACGTAGCGGAATGCTTACAACCTTGGCGGTGGCAACTAGGTCATTCAGGCGAGGCTTCACATTGTTAGTCTAGGAGCATGGCAAATCAAGTTTCAGAGCTTTTCGACGCCAACATTTGGCACCAAGTGGCAGGTTTTGAGAAGCAAACGGACGTCACGTATCACCAGCACAACTCATTGGGTGTGGTGCGTATTGCATTTAATCGTCCAGAAGTTCGCAATGCCTTTAGACCTAAAACTGTGGACGAGCTAGCAGCTAGCCTCGAGCACGCCAGAACCAATTCAAAAGTTGGCGTGGTGTTACTAACCGGAAACGGCCCATCAGCCAAAGATGGTGGCTGGGCATTTTCGAGTGGTGGCGATCAAAGAGTTCGTGGCAAAGATGGATATCAGTACGCCGACGACGAGCAAAACCTTGACCCTGAATACTCAGGGCGTCTACACATCCTTGAAGTACAACGACTTATTCGCTTTATGCCGAAGGTCGTTATTGCACTGGTCCCTGGCTGGGCAGCAGGCGGCGGACATTCACTGAACGTTGTTTGTGACTTGAGTATCGCAAGCATCGAGCATGCAAAGTTCAAGCAAACCGATGCTGACGTTGGATCCTTTGATGGTGGATTTGGTAGCGCTTATCTTGCCCGTCAAGCAGGCCAAAAGTTTGCTCGTGAAATCTTCTTTCTTGGCCAAGAGTATGACGCCAAGAAGGCAGTAAGCATGGGGGTAGTCAATCTCGCGGTGGCTCACAAGGACTTGGAAAAAACAGGACTTGAGTGGGCTGCAGAAATCATGAGAAAGTCACCCACTTCGATTCGCATGCTGAAATATGCCATGAATGCAGTTGATGATGGGATTGTTGGGCAACAGCTATTTGCAGGAGAAGCTACCAGGCTGGCTTACGCAACCGAAGAAGCTGCTGAAGGCAAAAACGCATTCTTGGAAAAGCGCGCTCCAAACTGGGCACCGTATCCTTGGCACTTCTAATCAAAAAATGCCAAAGCCACTAGTTGTAGTTCCCGCTAACGAGAGCGTCAAAGCTTTGCAAGTGATGATTGACGTCATCGCTTCCAGAAAAGCTATCTTTGTATGCCCACCTGCAATCAACGGGGTGATTCCAGAATTTGATGCAACTCCCGAATTTGTAGATGATCACATAGCTTGTGTTGTTGAAAGCTCTGGTTCAACCGGAGCCCCAAAGAGAATTTCAATTTCTCTCCAAGCACTTGAGCACGCTGCAACTTACGGGCAGGAGCGACTAGGTCCTATTGGTCAGTGGCTTCTAGCTCTGCCAATCAACTTCATCGCAGGTCAGCAGGTGCTCATGCGATCAGCTCTTGCAGACACTCAACCGGTAATGATGAATACAGCTTTACCTTTTACCACCGAGGCATTTCTTCGATCAGCTAACTTACTAAGTCACAGCAACAAATACACCTCCCTTGTTCCAACTCAGCTGTCAAAGCTTGTTGCTGCTTGTGAAAGCGACCAGGTATTGCTCGAGGTTCTCAGGGACTTCAGAGCAATTTTGGTTGGCGGGCAAGCAACCGCGCTTGAACTACACGAACGCGCCCTTGGGTTAGGACTAAAAGTAGTCATAAGCTACGGCATGACAGAAACTTCCGGTGGCTGCGTCTATGACGGAATTCCGCTTGAGGGAGTAAGGCTAAAAATTGCACCCGATGGCAGGTTACTTATCCAGGGGAAGACTTTGGCTGAAGATCAAGATGATTGGATCTTCACAAACGATCTTGCCGAGCTTTCCGAGAGCGGCAAGTTAGTAATCTTGGGCCGTGCCGATCGGGTAATCATTTCTGGAGGGCTCAAAGTCTCACTTGATCGAGTTGAGTATCTAGGGTCTGAGCTTCCAGGTGTTGAAGAGCTTTGCGCGGTAGCGATAAGCGATGAAACCTGGGGTGAACGCGTTGGTGTTTGCTACGTTGGTTCCCCAGAGGTCGCTGACGATATCGCAAATCAACTTGCTTCACTCTTAGGCCCAGCTGGCAAACCAATACGGGTAATTAGAGTTGATAAACTTCCCTTGCTTGCAACTTCGAAAATAGACACCCTCTCGGTGACAAAGTTGTTTGCTCAGGAGTCCATGTGAATAAGAAAAACATACGCCTCTGGATTGAGGGAGCAAGACTTCGCACCCTCCCGCTAGCCATTGCACCGGTAGCTATTGGAGCCGGAGCTGCAGATGCCATGCAGAGCTTTGACTTACTACTATCTGCTCTTGCATTAGGCGTTGCTCTGTTTTTGCAAATAGGTGTCAACTTCGCCAACGATTACTCAGACGGTATTCGCGGTACAG
>CAXNHQ010000129.1:0-3166 GCA_964202285.1 Rhodoluna sp.
ACTTTTGCTAAGTCGTTGCAAGAAAATCTCTTCCGCCAAGGCGAGTCCCTACCGCGAGTTATTCACATGGATGATCTTTACCCGGGATGGGAAGGGCTGAGTCTTGGAGCAGATTACCTAAACCGTTTCATACTCGAACCGCTAACTAAAAAGTCAACCGCTTCTTGGCAGCAGTGGGATTGGTCAAAAAATCAAAGAGGTGCCTGGATGGAGTTTTCCGGAGGAACTCCTTTGATTATCGAAGGTTGCGGATCTCTAAGCGATCGCGCTTCGTCGGTAGCTTTTCTACGGATTTGGCTAGAGGCCAAGGAGCCAGTTAGACAATCTCGTTGGCTAGAGCGTGAGGGTAACTTGGACAAGTTTGAAATGTGGGCAGCTCAGGAGCTGGATTTCTATGCTCGGGAAAAATCACTTGAGTTAGCTGATTTGGTTATCACTACCGATAGCTAATTTCGCTTTTATGCTTTTTGTTTGGATTCGTTGTTTTTGTACCAAGACCTAATCCCGGCAACAAGCGATGCGGCAATTACCAACACTGCAATTATGTATGTGGTGTCTTTCACAAGGGGAATACTTGCTGCGTAGTAACCAGCAAGACATAGCCCCACACCCCAAACAACTGCGCCGACTAAGTTCGCGGAGAAGAACTTGTAGTAATTCATTCTTCCAATTCCGGCAATGACTGGAATCAGCACTCTTGCCATTGGGACAAATCTTGCAACCACAACTGCCCACCAACCCCAAGCTTTATAAAACTTTTCCGCTTTACTAATAGCGCTTTGGATTACTGCGCCTTGTCTTTTGTCCAAATACGGCCTACCCAGGTGTCGGCCGAGTGTGTAACCAACTTGATCACCTAGCCAAGCGAAGATTCCAATTCCGATACTTAGAACCCAAATGTTGATGCTCTCCGGGAAACTCGCCGCCACTATACCTGAGGCAAAAACCAGCGAGTCGCCAGTGATAAAGGGAACGAAGGCGCCAATCAAAAGTCCTGTACCGGCAAAAACCAAAGCCCAGACAGCAGCAATAAAGAGGATTGGGCCAATCTGGTCATACCAGAGCGTTATCTGTTCGGAAATGGGCACCTATTAAGCCTAAGGCTTGCCGTGCAAGACAATTTCATCAAGCGGCAATCTGGTTCTAGGGGCAATCTCTCTCTCGTATGCAGCACCCTCAAACTTTTCAGGTCCGGTTTTTTTGCCAACGGCAACGACAACTGCGACCTCGAAATCACTTGGAATGCTTAGTACCTGCTGAAGAACGTCAACAACAATTCCGGCCATTTGGTGAGTGTGGAGATCAAGCGATTGCGCTTGAACGCTCATTAGCGCCATAGCTAGTCCCGCATCATAGAAATTCTTGGCGCTAATTGAGCCATCTTCGTTTTTCTTTATCGAAAGAACAATTAGTGCCGAGGCGCTAGGCGCCCAGGACTGGTTAAAACCAATTAGTCCCTCAACTACTTTGGAGTGAAGATCAGTTCCCCGAACCGCGACTGAGAACCTCCACGGTTGACCATTGTTTGCTGAAGGGGCCCAGCGGCCAGCCTCCAGAATCGAAAGCATGTCGTTATCGGCAATCAAGTGGGTATCGTCAAATGCCCTTGGGCTCCAACGCTTTTCAAGTAGTTCAGTAAGTGGTGCCGAGGTTTCAGGTGTTTTATTCATTTGATTCCCAACTACAAAAGAGTGTTTATTGTTCCCGATCTAACTAACTGCTGCACTCAGTGCAGCAAGTAGGCCATCAACATCGGATTCCTGAGTGTCCCAGGCGCACATCCAGCGAACCTGTCCGGTTGCTTGATTCCAAACGTAGAATCGGTAATCCTCTAGTAACTTGTTGGTCACATCAACAGGCAGGATCGGGAAGACAGCGTTTGCCTGAGTTGGATTCGGAACAGTCACTAGCGAGCTCTTAGCTGCTATCGCAACTACTCCCTCATGAAGCTTTTTAGCCATCTGATTTGCGTGCTTTGCGTTAGCTAGAGCTAACGCCGCGTTGTTTTCAAAAAGGGCATTTAGCTGAGCAGAGACAAAGCGCATCTTGGAAGCTAATTGCATAGAAGTCTTTCGAAGAAATGGCATGGCCTCCGAAAGTTGCTTTCCGCGAACTGAGCTTGAGTCAACAACAATCACAGCTTCTGCACCCAAGCCGCCAATCTTGGTTCCGCCAACAGATACTAGATCTACTCCAACATCGGTAGTGAACTCCTTGAAAGACAGTCCGAGCGCGGCAGCGGCATTTGAAATTCTTGCGCCATCCAAGTGAAGCAGTAGGCCGTGCTTATGGGTAACTTCGGCAATCTTTTTGATTTCTGCCGGTTGATACAAAGTTCCAAGCTCTGTTGTTTGGGTAATTGATACCACCGCAGGTTGTGCTCTGTGAACAACACCCATGTCGAAAATCTGTGACTCAATTAGTTCGGGTGTTAGTTTTCCATCAGTAGTAGGAACTGTCCAAAGTTTCAGTCCAGCCATCTTTTCTGGAGCGCCACCTTCATCAACATGGATGTGAGCGGTTTCAGCGCAGATAACTGCTTCCCACCTATTGGTCGCTGCCTGAAGTGCAACCACGTTCGCTCCAGTGCCATTGAAAAGCGGGAAGCCGACAGCCTTAGGGCCGAAGTTTTCAACCACAACTTTGTTGAACTTTTCTGTCTCGGTGTCGTCGCCGTAGGCAATCTCATGACCCTCGTTTACCGTGGTCATTGCCTCAAATACTGCTGGGTGAACACCTGCGTAGTTATCGCTAGCGAATCCGCGCCAGATTTTTCTTGTGGTCATCTCTTGTTTCGCTTCTTTCTCTAGCTATCGTTCTGATCTGATTCTGGAATTGCCGGTGGTCTGTTCTCAAATGCGGTTGACAAAACAACGGTGGTTTGGGTCGAGCAATTAGCCTGGGCTCTGATTTTCCCTAGTAGTGCTTCCAAATCCGCAGGCTCAGACACATTTACCTTGACTATATAGCTTTCTTCACCAGCAACACTCCAGCAACCCTCGATCTCCGAAATGGACTCCAACTGCTTAGGAATGGTGTCTGGGGCAGCGGGATCCATAGGGGTTAGTGAAACAAAAGAAGTCATGCTCAGTCCCACTTTTCGAAGATCCAACTTGGCCTGGTAGCCCAAAATCAAACCCCTAGTTTCTAGGCGTTTGATTCTCTG
>CAXNHQ010000130.1:0-3111 GCA_964202285.1 Rhodoluna sp.
TCTCGGTTCTTCCAGGTAGGTAAGCATCAATTCCGTCTTGAATTGCCTTAGAGATGTGACTTGGATCAAATCCTGCTTCTATTAGCATCACGATCGCCAGCCCTGCGTTTGCTGCCATGTGTGCACCAAGTAGTGGAACCCGAGATCGAATGTTTACCCCGTCAGGTCCGGCAAGAACAAAGGAAGTGTAACTTGGGGTTTCTGCGGTAACGGCCACCTGCCACTTGGCTTCCACGCCCAGCTCACTGGTGATGGTAACTACCGGGATTTCTGACTGAGCTACAAAGTCCTTGCCGTACTTGGAATCAAGACACACCACACCGCGCTTGGCGTGAGCCTTGGTAAACAGTGGAAGCTTGGCCTCCAAATACTCTTGCATGTCTTTGTAATCATCTAGGTGATCATGGCTAAGGTTAGTAAATCCAACAACATCAAAAAGTAAACCATCGACTCGAAGTTGCGAAAGTGCTTGAGCTGAGACCTCAATGGCGATCGAGGTCACTTTCTTCTCGCGCATTCTGGCGATAAGTGCCTGCATTTCTGTGGACTCAGGGGTGGTAAGTCTGCTAACGATGGTTTCACCAGCAATGTGGCGCTCAGCGGTTGAGGTCAATCCTGTTACCTCACCTAGTTGACGCAGGATTGCTTCAAGTAGGTAAGTAGTTGATGTTTTGCCGTTGGTTCCGGTGGTTCCAAATAGCTTGGGCATAACCTCTGGCAGGTTGCCATAAACATAAGCTGCTAGGTCCCCAAGGCGCTTTCTTGGGTTCTCGATTGTGACCACTGGGACTGAAATACCGGTGGCGTGCTGCATCCCTGACTTGTCAGTAGCAATAGCGGTAGCCCCAAGCGAGATCGCTTTTTCAATGAATTCTGCACCGTGGGTTTTCTTTCCAGGCATCGCAACGAAAAGATCGCCTTGGCGCAAGTCGTTGGTGTTCATACTGATACCGGTAAGTACCGCGTCTGTTGCTGGAGCATCGAGTCCAAAATGGTCCGCAAAGTCCATAAGTGAAACTGGGGCTACGTTGTCTGGCCGAAGAATTGGCGGTATTTGCTCTTTCACTTGCTCAATTTACCATTCGGAACAAATTAGCTCAGGGATTTGGGTTACTAGCTGGCGGTATCTACTAGAGCTAGTGAAATCATCTCATCGATTAGATCTTTATAGCTAACACCTGATTCCTGCCAGCACCTCGGGAACATCGAGATAGATGTAAACCCTGGCATGGTGTTGATTTCATTGACCATAAAGCCTTTGTCGGTCAAGAAGAAATCCACCCTAGCCAAACCTTTGCAACCCAATGCCTTGAAGGCCTTTCTTGCCATCTGCTGCATCTTGGATAGCTCATCGGCAGAGATGTCTGCCGGGCATATAAGAGTTGCGGCATCGCTATCTACATACTTGGCTTCAAAGTCATAGAACTCGCGACCGCGCACTGTGATCTCGCCAGCAACAGATACTCTAAGTGCTCCGCCATCCAGTGCATCTAGCACGCCACACTCAATCTCTCGTCCAACAACTCCGACTTCAATGACCAACTTGTCATCGTGCTTGAATGCTTCCTCTAGTGCTGCAGGGATCTTTTCTAGAGAATCAACCTTGCTGATTCCAACAGATGAACCAGACCTTGCTGGCTTTACAAAATATGGCAACTTGCCTAAGGTCTTAATTCGCTCAAGAGCAGACTCGGGGTTATTGAGCATGTCCGATTTGGTAACCACCGCATAGTCAGGGCTTGGTATTCCGGCTGCCTTAAACAGGGCTTTGCTAAATTCCTTATCCATGGCAGCAGCCGAACCCAACACACCGTTTCCAACGTATGGGACTCCAACCAATTCCAAAAAGCCCTGAATAGTCCCGTCTTCACCAAATGGTCCATGAAGCATTGGCATCACTACGTCAATTACCCCAAGGGATTTTTGATTACCCTTTGGGTCCAGTTCAAGTAATTCCCGCGATCCATCCATTGCAAAGCGAATGGTTGAGCCTTGAGACTCAATGGTCTTTAGGCCATTAGCCAAACTTAGAGTTGCAGGGTCACCAACAAAGGGAACAAAGACTCCGTCGCGAGTGATTCCAACTGGAACTACGTCGTACTTTGAAGAGTCAATGGCACTCAAGACGCCGGCTGCGGTAGCAACCGATATCGAATGCTCATTGGATTTGCCGCCGAACAAAACAGCAACACGGAGTTTTCCCATGAGACTATTCTCCCTGAGGAGTATCGCTCGAGTCAGTTAGGTGAGGTGCGATGTCTTTCTTGGTCAATTAGGGCCAGCCTTTTTTGCAGCCTTCATGAAGTTTCCAGTCACTGTTTGACCCATTGCAACAGGATCCCATAAAGTCCCCGGGGCCTTTTCTCCACGGAGCTGCTCAACTAGAGCGGTAATTGATCGCATAACGTGCTCGGTTGCCTGAAGCAGTTCTTCCGCGCTTAGGTTTTCTTTTCGGTATCTGGCTAGATCAATTTCATCGCCGACCAGTATCTGAACCTTCTTCCAAAACCCTGGGCGAAACTTGCTGCTGTATCGACCCATGATTTGCTCGCTACCCCAGTGAGCAATTGGATATACCGGCACTCCGCTATTTAGCGCCAGACGAATAGCACCAGTTTTTCCGCGCATTGGCCAAAGGTTTGGCTCTCTGGTCAGAGTTCCTTCTGGATAAATGCAGATAATGTGACCTGCTTTTAGGTAAGAGTTGGCGATCTTGAATGAGTCATCATTTCGCTGACCGCCTTTTCGAAACACCGGAATCTGACCACCTGCGAGCAAAGCTTTTCCAACCAGCGGAATGTTGAACAGGGCTTCTTTAGCAAAGAAGTGTGGACCGCGCTTGAGGATCTTGTAAATAAAGTAAGCAACCGCTAGCCCGTCCATGTTGGTGGCATGATTTGGGGTCAGGATAAATGCGCCAGATTTTGGAAGCTTCTCCATTCCGGTCACTTCAACTTTGAAGAACATCCGAATAATTGGAGCCACAAAAAAAGCAATAATCCGAACAGCAAGCGGGTTCTCATCCGTTGTTACCTTCGGCATCGGAATCAGCTTTTGCTTTTTAGCCACGCTTACTCCGCATAACTAAAGTCGGCACCAAGACCTGAGAGC
>CAXNHQ010000131.1:0-3101 GCA_964202285.1 Rhodoluna sp.
CGGTAACTCTCTAGCTCATCATCAAAGGCTTGGCCTAGCACCTTTCTAAGCTCAGCTTGTAGCTTGAGTCCATTGGAGCCACAGCTATCAACAATTGATCGCAATTGATTCTCGTTTACAAGAACGTTTCCGATTTCGTCAGTGGCGCAGGAGAACACACCAAGCGTTGGAGTAAAGCTCCAGCGATAACCAGATTCTTGATCCGTGCTGTCCTGAATTACCTCGAAAGACAGTTGTTTGAGGTTCATAATGGCCGAAGCAAGCACCGAACCAGATTCCGAAGCTCCATCCCAGCTAGAAACGCCTCGAAAGCCCTGCAGGGGTGCTGGCAAGCTATGCCAAGTAATGGCTGCTGGCCTGCCGCAAATACCCGAGAGCGTCCATTCGACATGGGCAAGCAAGGCACTGGGAGCTTGGTGAATAAACACGAGCCCTCTAGACATACACTCACCTCCAAATCTAGGTACGTCTTCCCCTACGACCTTTATTTGGTGGTGCTACAAGGCTAGACCTAGCCGTGAGACAAGTCAAAACAAGCAGCTAAAATATCACTGTTATGAGCAAACTCTATTTCCGGCACGGTGCCATGAACTCCGGCAAATCAACAGCCCTACTGCAGGCTGCCTACAACTACGAAGAGCGTGGTCAGGCAGTCCTGCTCGCCAAGCCCGCGGTCGACACCAAAGGAGATATGGCCATACTCTCGAGACTTGGAGTCGACCGAAAAGTTGATTTTCTAGTCACGCCAGAGCTAGATCTTCGAAAAGAGTTTCAAAAACGAGCTACCTTGTATCGCGAAAAGACCGGGAAAAGAGTCGCCTGCCTGTTACTGGATGAATCGCAGTTTCTAACCAGAGACCAAGTGGATCAAGCACTTGAGATTGCAGTATTGGATGATGTGCCTGTCTTGGCATATGGAATTAGAACCGATTTTCAGACAAAAGGTTTTCCTGGCTCTCTGAGGCTCCTGGAAATCGCTCACAGCCTAGAAGAGCTAAAGACAATCTGTCGTTGTGGCAAAAAGGCGATGTTCAATGCGAGAAAGATAAACGAGAGCTTTGTATTCGATGGTGATCAAGTTGCCATAGATGGTGATGAAGTAACTTACGAGTCACTTTGTGCATCTTGCTACTTTAGGGAGAAAGCTAACGCAGCGGCATAAATCTGTAAAGTCCATGTTTGGCGTTACAGGAGCAGGATCTGACTGCAACCCGATTGCTGGAATCAAAAATCTTGATACGTATATCCTCAGTAGAATTGGGCTGTGCGGATAAAATCTAGTCCTTTAGCTTGTGTCACTCCTTTACTGCTCGGAGCCCTTTTGGCTGGCTGCACATCGCAGATTCAAGAAACCCCGGAGCCTAATGCCTCTGTAACCTCACCAAAACCCTCTCAATCACCAAAAATCATCTTTATTCCTGGAGGAACGGCACAAGCAAACCTTCCGGTTTTTGAGAAAGTTCTCGAGGAAACCGGCGCTGGCGCACCCGGTCACGATCTAACTGCCACAATTAATTCCCTAGTAGCGACAGGTTTTTCACTCGAGTCAATTACTCACACACCAACCATCAGCGGGGTCGGTCAACCTGCTGATTCGGTTAGCTTGGCAATAGCCTTCGATAATCAATGCTTGATCGGGCAGTTTTCAACAAGTTGGCTAGTTACTGAAGTTTCCGCGCCGACTCTTTCTGGATGTCTCATTGGTGATTTTGAGCAAGCAAGCTTAACTGCACCTTAGAAAAGTTGAATTGGAATTCGCTTTAGTCAATGGTTGATTGCTCAGACATAAAGGTCTGGGCAATCCATGGAAAAACCCACTCGAAAAGAACTAGCAAGAGTATTGATGCAATAACTGCTAGCTGAAGGATTTTCAGAAACACTCCACCTGGCAATAACCTCCAGAGTGCCGCATACATCAGGTTGCGCCTTCAACAACTTGTGCGATTTCTGTAGGAGGCCCCCCGGCGCGCGGATACCATCCTTCGTACACTCCATAAGCAATCACTCGCTCAGCTTCCGAGAACTTGGGGTGACAGCTAGTTAGAGTAATGATCCTGGATCCTGAAGGATCCACGTTCATTCTTGGAAAGGAGTTTAGAACTTCGATTTCTGTGGCCCAGACATATTCCAGGTTTCTAAATCTGTATGAATGCCAACCTTCGGGCACTTCAACGAATATGCGATCACCAATCCGAAGCTCACCAATCTCACCAAAAGCGGCACCGAAAGAGTTGCGATGAGCAGCTAGCGCAAAGTTCCCCAGGTCTCCAAGTTGATTTGACTCCGGGTACCTACCAACACCAACCGTGCGGCTGTTCAATACCGTCTTTAGGTCAACACCCTCGGCAATCGAGCGAACATAATCATTACCAAAACGTGGGACGTATAGCAAGGCAAAGGACTCACCTGCAGCGGGTGCGGCAGTAACGGGAGGGGGTTCATCACTTGGCAAAACCAGAGTGGGCTCAACAACGTCCGGGCTCTCGAGTGGTGTTGGCTCTTTCCATTGCTGGGCCTGGTTCATGGCGGATTCGTTCTGTTTTGCACCCTGGATGGTATCGTTCCAAACGAGATGCCAAGCAAGAAACAAGGCCATAAGTGCACCAATAGTGAGCATCGCTTCTCCAGCAACCCCGGTTAATCGCGCAAGCCTTGAGCGTCTGCTAACTTCTTGTTGGATCGGATCGCTCATTATTTCCCCATTCTAGCCCAAGGCAAAATCAACCAGATTGTGTGACGTCTTGGTGGGGAGTACGGGACTTGAACCCGTGACCGACGGATTATGAGTCCGCTGCTCTAACCAGCTGAGCTAACTCCCCTTAGCTTCTAATAGCCTACTGCTCCTCCCTACGAAGTCTCTCAGCGGCTTTCTTGACACTTTTGCGAACACGGATCTCGAGTTTCCTTGCGGCGAAGGCAACGTCTTCTCGCACCTCTTCAAGCTTTCCTAGAACTTCTTCCCTTGCGTCTCCGGCTCGCGCCAAGAGTTCGTCTCGGGCGAGTTCTGCCTTTAGGCGAAGTTCAGCCGATCTTTTTCTGGCTAACGCGATAGATCGACTCACAGTTTTGCCTAGGCTTCCAATTGGCAGAGAGTAAGTAGC
>CAXNHQ010000132.1:0-3027 GCA_964202285.1 Rhodoluna sp.
AGCTGGTTGAGGTTGGTAAATCTGTCGCTGCCGGACGAGCCAAGATTATTACTGGTGGTGGATCTAACGAAACCGCTCACGCAATGCAGCTATACAAAGCCAGCGAGAAAGCTGGCGCCGATGGCGTAATGATTGTCACGCCCTATTACAACAAGCCAACTCAAGCTGGAATCCTGACTCATTTCCGCTTGATTGCAGATTCAACTGATCTGCCAGTGATTTTGTATGACATTCCGGGAAGAACCGGAGTCGCCATTTCACAGCAAACTTTTCATCGGGCAGCTAAGCACCCAAACATAATTGCCGTAAAAGACGCCGTGGGTGACTTAGCTCAGGCATCAAGGCTTATGAACGAAACCGATTTAATGTATTTCTCCGGTGACGACTCCAATGTGCTACCTCACTTATCCATCGGGGCTACCGGATTAATCGGCGTAACAGCAAACGTGGCTCCCGCTGCCTATCGGGAATTAGTTAATGCCACAAATAGAAATGATTTTGATCACGCTCTTACAGTTCACAATGCCCTTGAGCCACTGCAGCGCGCCATCATGACACACGTTCCCGGCACGGTAGCCGCCAAATATGTATTAGATGGCCTGGGCCTTATTTCTTCCGCCCGTGTTAGATTGCCATTAGTTGGACCAGAAGATGATGAGGCGGCTCGCATCGAAGATGGAATAGAGAAAGTCGGATTGGTTCCAGGACTTTCCTTCGAAAACTTTAGACCAGATAGAAACGCCGCAGCTGGCGGTGCATTGCCCAAGGTGGCAGGCACAACCAGATAACGCTAGAAAGAAGAACCTGTGGTTCAAACCCTGCCGTTACCGGCAAAGCTTCAAAAAGATGTAATGCGAATTATTCCACTCGGTGGAATTGGCGAAATCGGTCGCAACATGACCGTGTTCGAAATCAACGGCAAGATACTCATTGTTGATTGCGGTGTTCTGTTTCCCGAGGAAAACCAACCTGGAGTAGATGTAATCCTGCCCGACTTTGGATATCTTCGAGACAGACTTGATGACATCATCGGACTGGTTCTAACTCACGGTCACGAAGATCACATTGGGGGAGTGCCATACCTACTTCGTCTCAAGGCCGACATTCCGATCATTGGATCGGCTCTTACCCTTGCCTTTATTGAAGCCAAGGCCAAAGAGCACAAGATGAGTCTTTTTACTCACACCGTATCTGAAGGTGATATCGAAAAGATGGGTGATTTCGAACTTGAATTCGTGGCCGTTAACCATTCGATTCCAGACGCCCTCGCAGTGGTAATCAAGTCCCAAGCGGGCACAATTTTGCATACTGGGGATTTCAAAATGGACCAGATCCCACTTGATGGCCGGCTCACCGATCTTCGAGCGTTTTCTCGAATTGGAGAAGCTGGATTAGACCTATTCCTTTGCGATTCCACTAACGCTGATGTTCCTGGGTTTACGCCACTTGAAAAAGACATCGGACCGGTCTTAGAAGATGTAATTGGCAGAGCCACCCAGCGAGTTATTGTTGCCTCTTTTTCTTCCCACGTTCACAGAGTCCAACAGGTAATCGATGCAGCCGTTAGCAACGGAAGAAAAGTTGCCATGGTTGGTAGGTCAATGGTTCGTAACATGCACATCGCCAGTGAGCTTGGTTACCTAACCGTGCCAGACGGAGCATTAGTAGAGCTAAAGGATGCTTTGAGTTTGGATCACAACCGAGTTGTGTTTATGTCAACCGGAAGCCAGGGAGAGCCCATGGCTGTATTGTCCAGGATGGTGAATCTCGAGCACGAAATTGAAATTGCTCAGGGAGACACTGTGATTCTGGCAAGCTCGCTAATTCCAGGTAACGAGAACGCGGTTTATCGAATCATTGACGGACTCACCAAGCTCGGTGCCAACGTGATTCACAAAGGTAACGCCAAAGTCCACGTCTCTGGACACGCTGCAGCCGGTGAGCTGCTCTATGTTTACAACATCTTGAAACCCAAAAACGTCATGCCAGTTCACGGTGAGTATCGGCACCTAATGGCCAACGCGAAGCTTGCGGAACAAACCGGCGTAAAGCCAGAAAACATTATCCTGGCTGAGGATGGTTTTGTAATTGATTTAGCTAACGGGGTTGCCAAGGTAGTTGGCGAAGTTGAGTGCGGACTGCTATTTGTTGATGGCAAGACAGTTGGAACCATAACGGAAGAAGATTTGAAGGATCGCCGCATTTTGAGCGAAGAGGGCTTCATATCGGTTTTTGTTGTGATAGATCCTAAGACTGGACTGATTACTGCAGGTCCTGAGATTCGGGCGAGGGCATTTGCTGAAGAAGATCACGTATTTGATGATGTGAAACCTCAAATTGAAAAGGCTTTATTGCTTGCGGCGAGAGAGGGAATCAAAGACACCCATCAGCTGCAACAGGTGATTAGACGCAGTGTTGGAGGCTGGGTTTCGAAAGCACATCGCAGGCGTCCAATGATCATCCCAGTGGTAATTCACGGCTAGCCGCCCTTGGTTACGCGGGTTTTGGCCAGTGCGCTAGTAGTTTAAAAGTCATGGCAACGCGAAAACCGACTCCTGCGAGAAAGCGCGCCCCGGCCAAAACTCAGGTCCTGGGAGCAACTAAGTCGGTAGCATCTGAAAGATCCTTGCTTGCTAGGTTTTACCTATTCCTGGCTCATGGGTTTGGGTCGTTAGCCAGGGCACTTTCTCCCGACCAGATCGCGCTAGAGGATAGACGCGATGGACCACCATTTTTTATGGCCATTCTTGGCGTCTTGGGAGTGGTTTTTAGCTGGTTTCTAATCCAAGAACCTTGGGCGCAAACTTTGAACTCTTGGACCTTCGGGATGTTATTTGGTCCGGTTTCCTTTGTCCTGCCAGTTGTCATGATTGTGTTCGCTTTCTATCTAGCCAGGCACCCTTCAACCACCAGAGACAATTCCAGAATTGGAATAGGTCTGTTCTTGTTGCTCATCACAAGCTCAGGCTTCTTCCATTTGTTTAGTGCTCAGCCACAACCCACCGATGGCGTAGACGCACTGAGCCA